>NZ_JBYSXG010000013.1:0-92042 GCF_058782005.1 Sphingomonas sp. FW306-1B-B10E | reverse complement strand
GTCGAGCCCCCCAACCCCGGAAGCGACGCCGGCGGCAACGGGCCAGGCTGCTGCGGCCCCCACGCTTCGGTTCTGGGACGGCGGCAATGCCTCGCAGCACGCAAACGGCGTCATCGACGGCGGCTCGGGGACCTGGAGCGCGACCGCGCCGAACTGGACCGACGCCGCAGGCGCGATCAACGGCCCGATGCAGCCGGTCCCGGCCTTCGCGGTTTTCCGGGGCGCACCGGGGCTCGTCACGATCGATGACGGCCAGGGCATTCCCGCGATCACCTCGATGCTGTTCGAGACCAATGGCTATCGCCTCGCCGGCGGCCGGTTGCGGCTGGACGGCGGCGCCTTCACTTCGATCCGCACGGCGGACGGTGGGACCGCGCGGATCGACAGCAGCCTGACCGGCAGCAGCGGCCTGCTGTACAACGCGCTCGGCACGCTGATCCTCACCGGGGCCAACGACTATACCGGCGGCACGCGCGTCGACGGGGGCACGCTGATCGGCAATACCCGCTCGATCCGGGGCGATCTCGCTAATGCCGGTCATGTTGTGTTCGATCAGACATTCGACGATCGGTTCGACGGCAATGTCGGCGGCTTGGCGAGCGCCTGGGGGCTGATGACCAAGCGCGGCGCCGGCACGCTCACCCTTGACGGCGACAACCAGCTCGACTGGCGCATCGAGCAAGGCCGGCTGATCGCGCGCGGCGAAGGCTTTGGCGGCAATATCGACATTTCGAGCGGCGCGCGCCTCACCCTCGGCTCCGGGGACGTAGCGGGCGGCGTCGCGACCTATCGCTACGCCCTGTCGGGCTCCGGCCGATTCGATGCCGCCGGCCAGGGCACCCTCGTGCTCACCGCCAACTCGAGTGCCTTTACCGGCCACAGCGAAGTCCAGGCCAGCGCGCTGCGCGTCGAAGGCGCGCTCGGCGGTGCAGTGCATGTCGGCGCCGACGGACGCCTGAGCGGTAGCGGAACGGTCGACGACGTGACCATCGGCACGGGCGCGCGACTGGTCGGCACCGCCGGCGAGACCCTGAAGCTCGCGTCGCTGGTGCTCGATCCCGGCGCGATCATCGATGCGCGGCTCGGCACCGTCGCCACGCCGGCGCTGTTCCAGGTCGCCGGGAAGCTGACGCTAGACGGCACGCTCAATCTCCTCGGCACAGGGCAGATCGGCGCGGGCGTCTATCGGCTGATGACCTATTCGGGCGCGCTCACCGACAACGGGCTCGCAATCGGCAGCGTGCCCGCGGGCCAGGAGCGTGACCTGCTCTCGATCCGCACCACGCCGCAATCGGTCGACTTGATCTCCGAGATCGGCGGCGTCCCGCTGCAATTTTGGGACGGCAGCGATCCGACGCGTTTCGCGAACGGAATCGTCGACGGCGGCCCCGGCGTGTGGCGCCGCGATCTTGCCGGCTGGACCGATCGCGATGGCAAGAAGAATCGGACCAGCGTCGCGACGGCCTTCTCCGTATTCGACGGACGCGGCGGCCAGGTGGTGATCGACGCCGGCAATGCAGGCGCGATCCAGACCGGCGGCATGCAATTCGCCGTGACCGGCTATACCCTGTCGGGCAGCGGCCTGCGCCTCGCAGGGCAGCAGGACCGCACCGTCTTCCGCGTCGGCGACGGCAGCGAGTGGGCGTCTTCGATGGTCGCCGAGATCGCCGCGCCGATCTCCGGCTTCACGCGCCTGGTCAAGGCCGACGCCGGCACGCTGATCCTGTCGGGCGCGAACACCTATACCGGGCCAACCGAAGTCGAAGGCGGCACGCTGATCGGCAATGCCGCGTCGCTCCGCAACACGCTGCGCAACGCCGCCACGGTCGTCTTCGATCAGCGCGACAACGCCACCTTCGCGCACCTGATCACCGGCCTCGACGGGGTGTCCGGCAACATGGTCAAGCGCGGCAGCGGCGTGCTCACGCTGACCAATCAGAGCCAGCTCGACTGGACCGTCGAGGAAGGCCGTCTCGTCGCGCGCGCCGATCGCTATCAGAGCGAAGCCACGACATTGCGCGGCGGCGGCGAGCTCCAGCTCGACACGCCCGGCAATGTTTCGATGGGCACCCTGTTCCTCGGCGACGGCCGCCTCACTAAGACGGGCACGGGCACACTCGTCCTCACCGGTCATTCGCGTACATTCGAGGGCACCACGCGGGTTGCCGGCGGCGAGCTGCTGGTCGACGGCACGCTCGGTGGACACGTCATCGTTGAGGACAAGGCCAGGCTGTCGGGCGATGGCTGGGTCGGTTCGCTCTATGTCGCGCGCGGCGGAACCCTCGCGCCGCGGCCGAGCCCGGGGCTGCCCGATAGTGGGCCGGTCACCTCGATGCGGGTATTGGGCGATCTCACCTTCGCGCCCGGCTCGCGATTCGAAGTCGATGCCGATCCCGCGGGCGTGCTCAGCGACATGGTCTATGTGGAGGGCGTCGCGCATCTAGCCGGCTCGGTCTTCCATGTCGGCGCCAGCGGCAATTACCGGCCGTCGACGACCTACACGATCCTGATCGCCGAGGGCGGGATCGACGGGCAGTTCGACAGCGTGGCCACGTCCTTCGCCTTCCTCACCCCACGCCTCGATTACACGCTGTCGGCCGTGAAGCTGACCCTCGACCGCAACGACGTGCGTTTCGAAGACGTCGCGCTGAGCGACAACCAACGCGCGGTCGGGGCGGCGATGGAGACGATGGTCGCCGGTCCGCTGGCCGACGCCGTGCTGGTCGCCGATGCGGTGGGCGCGCGCGCCGCATTCGACAGCTTCTCGGGCGATTTTCATGCCTCCCTGCGTACCGCGCTGGTCGAAGACAGCCGCCTGCCGCGCGATACGGCGCTTGCCCGGATGCGCACGCCGCTCGCACAGCCCGGCATATCGGTCTGGGGTCAGGCGATCGGAGCTTGGGGCCACCATGGCAGCGACGGCAACGCCGCCCGGCTCGAGCGGTCGGCGACCGGCGGGCTCGCCGGGGTTGAGGCGCAGGTGCCCGACGGCAGCGCGCGGCTGGGGATATTCGGCGGTTATCAGCACGCCGATCTGCGCGGCAGCGGCGATGCCGATGTCGATAGCTATCACACCGGGCTCTACGCAGGTGCGCAGTTCGCCGGCTTCGCCGCGCGCAGCGGCGTGGTGTTCAGCTGGCACGACATCGCTACCCGGCGCACGCTGAGCGGCGGGGGCATTGAGGGCCAGCTTCGCGGCGACTATGGCGCGTCGACCGCCCAGATCTTTGGCGAGCTGGCCTGGCGGCTCGAGTCCGGCGCGACTGCGATCGAGCCCTTCGCTAACATCGCGCATGTCGCGCTCGATGTCGAACAGGGACGCGAGCGTGGCCCCACGGCGGCGCTCGCGACCGCGCACGGCACGATGCAGACCAACTATACCACGCTAGGCCTGCGCGGCGAGACCGCGCTGCCGCTCGGTGGCGGTCGGCTGTCGCTGCACGGCACGGCGGGATGGCAGCACGCGTTCGGCGACCGCATCCCCCGCGTCGGCATGCTCCTCGACGGGGCGCGGTTCGAGAGCGTCGGCCTGCCGATCGCCGAGGACAGCTTCACCGGCGGAATGGGCGTCCGCGCGGCGATCGGCGACCGGCTCGACCTTGACCTCGACTATCGTGCCGCGGTTGCGCGCCGAGATCTCGATCAGAGCGCCCGCGCCGCGATCACCTTCCGCTTCTGAGGGATCACAACAAAGTCGGCTGCAAGGTTGCCGCCCTGCTTGCTGGCGCTTCGCCGGCGAGCGCGCTCATCGCGACATAATCGAGCTTGCCCGTGCCGAGCACCGGCAGGGCATCCACCGACCGGATGTCGCGCGGGATCGCGAGCTCGGCGATCCCATTGGCCTTGCCCCACGCTTGGAGCTCGCCTGCTTTCGCGTCCTTCCGCGTGGTGAACAGCACGAGCTGCTCGCCCTTGCGCGGATCGGTGCGCGTGACGACGGCGTGGTCGGCGTCTGGCCAAACAGATGCGGCATAGCCTTCGACCGCGGGAAGCGAGACCATCTCGCCACCGATCTTGGCGAAGCGCTTCGCACGACCGCGG
Organism: Sphingomonas sp. FW306-1B-B10E; assembly: GCF_058782005.1. Classification (NCBI taxonomy): domain Bacteria; kingdom Pseudomonadati; phylum Pseudomonadota; class Alphaproteobacteria; order Sphingomonadales; family Sphingomonadaceae; genus Sphingomonas; species Sphingomonas sp. FW306-1B-B10E. The sequence goes on along the minus strand of NZ_JBYSXG010000013.1, from coordinate 88,001 downwards.
ATCGTGACGAAGCCTTGCGCGTCGATCGTGACGATGTCACCCGTGTCGTGCCAACCGTCCGCCGGCGGCTGGAGAGAGCCGGGAGCGTCGGCTTTCATATAGCCCGCCATCACGTTAGGCCCGCGGATCGAGAGCTTGCCGCCCTCGGCGATCCCGGGCACGGCTTCCACCTTCGACTCGATCCCCGGCAGCAGGCGCCCGACGCTCCCCGCCTTGAAGTGCATCGGCGTGTTGACCGCGATCACCGGCGCCGCTTCGGTCGCACCATAGCCTTCGAAGATCCGGATGCCGAACTTCTCGCTCCACGCCTTGCGGGTCTCGTCGCGGACGCGCTCGGCGCCGGCGAAGATGTAGCGCACCGAATAAAAGTCATAGCCATGCCCCATCCGCGCATAGCCGGCGAGGAACGTGTCGGTGCCGAACAGGATCGTCGCATTGGCATCATAAGCGAGCGCCGGCACGATCCGGTAATGCAGCGGATTGGGATAAAGCAATGTCCGTATCCCGCTCAGGATCGGCAAGAGCGTTCCCCCGGTGAGCCCGAAGCTGTGAAACACCGGCAGTGCATTGAGCACGAGGTCGGAGGAATTGAAGTCGATCCGCGCCGAGAGCTGCTGGCAATTGGCGAGAAGGTTGCGATGCGTGAGGACGACGCCCTTGGGCAGTCCCTCGCTGCCGCTGGTGAACAGGATGACCGCCGGATCACCCGGCGCTATCGCGCGGCGCCGGTGAAGCCGCCCAGCCCAGCGTGCCGCGATCAGCGCGCGCAGCTTGGCAAACGTTCCGATCGTCGCCGCGATGTCCTCAAGATAGACGATCCGACGCCCGTCGCCCTCGAGGCCCTCGACGATCGGCTCGAGCTTGCCCTGGTTGACGAAGGCGCGCGCCGTGACGACCGTGCCGACCTCCGCGGCGGTGCACGCCGCCTTCAGATTGGCGAGGCCGGCGGTGTAGTTCAGCATTGCCGGCACCTGCCCGTTGCGCTGAAGCGCGAAGAAGGTTGCGACGACGCTCGACACGTTGGGCAGCAGCACGCCGACCGCCTCCCCCTTCCCCGCCAGCGGATCGAATGCGCGGCCCAGCGCCATGCTGCCGGTCACCAGTCGCTTGTAGCTCATCGGCTCGCGCTTGATGTCCTCGACGACCTTCGAGGCCCCGCCATTGATGTCCTTGGCGTCGAGCAACGCCTGGAACAGCGTGCGATCCACGTCCGAAGTCGCGAAGATCATCGCGCTCATTTCATCATAGAGACGCGCGCCGGCCATCGCCCGGCGTTGGCGGGCGGTTGTCGCGCCAATAGTCTCGACGCGCCTCGGCGGCAGCACGGTGAGCGTGATCTTGGGGAAGGTTCGCAGCCGCACTTTGCCGCGCAGCTTGGAGAAGGACGAATATTGCGCACCGTCGATCCGCACTGGGACGATCGGCGCGTCGGCCTTGCTGGCGACCATGCCGGGACCGTCGAAGACCTTCATCAGCGCGCCCGTGACGGTGATGCGGCCCTCGGGAAAGATCACCAGCGTGTTGCCCGCCTTGACCGCCTTGACCATCGCCTTGGTCGACATGGGATTGGTCGGATCTACCGGGAAGGCGCGGAACAGCTTGAGCGCCGGCTGGATCCACCAGCGCGCGACGATCGCGCTGTGCACCGCGAATACCGGCTTGCCGGGCAGAAACACCGCGAGCAGCAGCCCGTCGAGCCATGAGACGTGGTTGACCACTACTACCGCGCGCTCGCCCGGCTTGGGCATGTTCTCCACGCCCTCGACATGGACGCGGTAAAGGACCTGCAGCACCGTGCGGACCACGCGCTTGATCACCGTTTCGGGCAGCAGCCAGCACGAGACCAGGGCGACGACCAGCGTCGCGAAGCCCATCACCGCGATCACCGCTGGGATCGACACGCCGACCGCCGCCAGCACGCCCACGACGACCATCACCAGCACCGCGACGATCGCGTTGACGATGTTGTTCGCGGCGATGATCCGCGAGCGTTCCGCCTCCGGGCTGTTGGTCTGGAGCAGCGCGTAAAGCGGCACGATGAACATCCCGCCCGAAAATGCCATCACCGCGAGCGCCAGCAATACGTGCCAGCTGCCTGGCGCCTGGACGAAGGCGCCGATATTCGCGCCCGGTACAGTGACGACGAAGCCGCGCGTCGCCAGCCACAGGTCGATCATGCTCGCCGCCATGAGCAGGGCCGCCACGGGCACGTAGCGCGCCGAGACCTGGCCCTTGAGCAGCCGGTTGACCGCAAGCGAGCCCAAAGCGATCGACACCGAGAAGACGAGCAGGAACAAGGTCACCACTGCCTGGCCCGCGCCCAGCGTGTTCGACACCAAGGGCGCGAAATCGTTGAGAAGCACCGCGCCGACCGCGAAGAACCAGCTGATCCCGAGGATACAGAGCCACACGTCGCGGCCGTCATGCGCACTGCGCAACACCTGCCAGGTCGAGCGCAGCGGATTGGGATCGATGCGCAGGCCCTTGCTCGCCGGTGGTGCCGCGGGAATGAAGAAGCTGGCGACCAGGCCCACGACTGCGAGCGCGGTGGCGACGAGCCCGGTCTCCCAGGCCGGGATGAAATTGGGCAGCAGCTGGCCACCCAGGATCGCGAGGAAGGTCCCAGCCTCGATCATGCCAGTCCCGCCCATGATCTCGTTGGCGCCGAGATGCTGCGGCAGAATCGAATATTTGACCGGGCCGAAGATCGTCGAATGGCAGCCCATGAAGAACAGCGCGAGGAGAAGCAGCGGCACCGATTGCAGCGCCAGCCCGGCCAGTCCGATCGCCATGAACGCGACTTCGGCTGCCTTGACCGCGCGGACCAGAATCGCCTTGTCCCAGGCATCCGCCACTTGCCCGGCCAGCGCCGAGAACAGGAAATAGGGAATGAAAAACACCCCCGTCGCGATCGCCGCCAGCATCGCCGAGCGGCCGGGATCGGCGGCGTAGAGCGTGAAGTTGACCAGGAACAGCATCGCATATTTGAGCGCGTTGTCGTTGAACGCCCCCAGGAACTGCACGACGAACAACGGCGCGAAGCGGCGCTTCGCAAGCAGCGAGAAATCTGGCGCGGACATGCTTACCCCCGAACGTCGGCTGAAACGGTATCGATCGAATGTGACTCGTCGGTCAACGGCCCATCGGCGGCCGGGTGCAGATGCCCGCGCCCTGTCTGGTTCCTTACAACCCTAGCCATTGGGGCACGTCTCCATGCAGCAGGTTCTTCGCTTGTTTGCACATAAATGATCAGTGATCAATATAAATTACATAGTGTTCAATTTATAATGGGCTTAGCCGTCAATCAGTGGCCTATCCGTAAATCCACCGGGATCGACCTTACCGCCCCATTCACCAACGGGACCTATCGCCTCGCCTACGCTGCCCAGTCGGAAGTATCGGAAAATGGGATCGAATTTAGATGCTAAGCGCTCGGCATCACCGAGCGACAAGGCGCGGAGGCTGGAGCGGCTCGCGCTCGCCCAAACTCGCCTTGCGGAAATCGATCTCGACCTCGATTACTTCATGCAGATGGTGGTCGCCGAACTCGAATCGGTGGTCGCCGCGACCGGCGTGGTTATCGAATTGATCGATGGCGATTGGCTGGTGTGCGAGGCGACCAGCCCTGCGCTGCAGCAGTTCCAAGGGTTTCGCATCCCCCGCAAAGGCAGCCTTTCGGGGCAGTGCGTGGATTCCGGCGAGTTGCTCATTTGCGTTGACACCCTAACCGATCCGCGGGTCGATCGGGACGCATGCGAGCGCACCGGCGTCCGCTCGATGGTCTGCGCACCGCTGATCTGTGCAGGAGAAGCAGCAGGCGTCGTGAAAATCTGTTGGGATCAGCCGAACGGGTTTGGCGAGGACGATGTTCAGGCGCTGCGCCTGGTCACCGCCGCGCTCTCCGCGGAGATGCGCAAGCAACTGCGCTTCGCCGCCACCGAGCGAAGCCTCGACGAGCGCACCCAGGCCGCGCTCGCTTTGTCCCACGAGGTCGGCGAGCGGATCGCGCTCGAAGCGTCGCTGCGCGCGAAGGAGCAACGGCTGGCGGCCATCATCGAGAACGCGCACCAGGCGATCGTCACGATGACCGGCGAAGGCATCATCACCTGCTGGAACCGCCAAGCAGAGCTGACATTCGGGTGGTCGGAGACCGAGGCAATTGGGCGCGACTTGGCCGAATTGATTGTTCCTCCCGAACTTCGTCCGATGCACGTGCTGGCGCTGCGCCGCTATGTCGAGACCGGCGAGGGGTCGCTGGTCGGCCAGCGCATCGAAGTCACGGCGCTGCACTGCAGCGGCAAGCGGATTCCGGTTGAACTCGCGATCAACGCCGCACGACTGCAACACGGTTGGGAATTCACGGCCCTGCTGCACGACATCTCCGAGCGGCGCAAACGCACGGAGCAGTTCGAAAACGCCTTCAATCATGCTCCGATCGGTATGGCGCTGGTGGCGCTCGACGGCACGCTGCTACGAGTCAACGAGGCGTTTGCGCGGATCGTCGGCTATTCGGTGGACGAGATCGCAACGCTGGATTTCCAGACACTCACGCACCATGCCGACCTTGACGCAGACCTCGCGCGTCTAGCGGACCTGATTTCGGGCGCAGTCAGCAGCTACAAGCTGGACAAACGCTATATCCATAAGCGGGGGCATAGCGTCTGGGCTCGCCTCTCGGTCTCGATGGTCGAGGCCGAGGATGGCAATCCCGCGCATTTCATCGCGCAGGTGGAGGACCTGACCACCGAGCGCGAGGCGGAGAACCGCTATCGCCTGATGGCGCGAAACTCCACCGACATGATCACCGCGACCGACCTGGAGGGCCGCATCACCTTCATTTCGCCCTCGTGCGAGAAGATTGTTGGCCTCGATCCGGAGGCGTTGATCGGCAAGCGCGCCTTCGATTTCGTCCATCCCGAGGATCTGCCTGCGCTTCGCCGCCAATATGGCGCATTGCTCCGATCAGGCACGGCCGATCGCGTCCGCTGGCGATCGCAGCGCCCAGACGGCGAATGGGTGTGGCTCGAATCGAGCATCGGCATCCTTCACGACGCGCAGGACGAGGCGATGACCGGCTTCATCGACGTCGTGCGCGACGTCACCGATCGCAAGCGCCGCGAAGACGCGCTGGCCGCAGCGACGTTCAAGGCCGAGCAGGCAGTGAAGTCGAAATCGGATTTCGTGGCCAATGTCAGCCATGAGCTGCGGACGCCGCTCAACAGCGTGATCGGCTTCTCGCGCTTACTCGACGAGGCCCCCGAGCTCAGCGACGAGACCCGCCGTCGGGTGCGCCTGATCCACAATGCCGGCCAGGCGCTGCGCGGCGTCATCGACAATGTCCTCGACTTCTCCAAGCTCGAGGCCGCGGCGCTCGAACTCAATTACGGTCCGTTCGATTTCCATGGCTTCATCCGCCAGACCGTGGCGCTGATGGAACCCCAGGCCGCGGCGAAGGACGTTCAGCTGCGGGCCTTGATCGGGTCCGACGTGCCCGGCTGGGTGCGCGGCGACGACGGCCGGCTCCGGCAGGTGATCCTCAATTTGCTGTCGAACGCGGTCAAATTCACGCAGGAAGGCGCGGTGACGCTGACGACTTGGGCGACCGGGAGCAGGAGTGATCCCCGACTCCGCGTTGAGGTCCGCGACACCGGACCCGGCATCTCACCCGAGCGCGCCGAGGCGCTGTTCAATCGCTTCGTCCAGGCAGGTCCATCGGTCGCCTCGCATTATGGCGGCACCGGCCTCGGCCTCGCGATCAGCCGCCAGTTGATCGAGCTGATGCAGGGCACGATCGGCGTGGAGAGCACGCTGGGCGGCGGATCGACCTTCTGGTTCGAAGTGCCGTTGTGCGAAGCCGCGCCGGAAGAAGCAAAGGCCAACCCCTCGTCGCGCGACAGGCTCGGCTTCGCGGGCAAGCGCATCCTCGTCGTCGACGACGTCGATCTCAACCGAGACCTGATGCTGGCGACGTTGTCACGCTACGGCTTTGATGTCTCGCTAGCGTGCGACGGTGCACAAGCGGTCGAGGCGGTGCTGAACGGCGCCTTCGACCTGGTGCTGATGGATTGCCAGATGCCGGTGATGGACGGCTTTACCGCGACGCAGACGATCCGTGCGTCGTCGCTGCCGTGTGCGAAGCTGCCGATCGTCGCGCTGACCGCCAGCGCGCAGACCGCGCATCTCGAGCGCTGCCGCCGGTCCGGCATGGACGACCAGCTGACCAAGCCGCTCGACGAGCAGCAGCTGGAGCGGGTGCTGAGCCGGCTGTTGGCGGCGGGCGAGACTGTGCCGGTCACGTGCGCTGCGCCGGCGACGCCCAAGCCGTCGCTAGCGGAGCGCTATCGCACGCGCAGGGATACGACGCTTCAGCGGATCGCCGCCGCTGTCGAGGCGGGCGAGCTCGACGATGCAGTCAGCAGCGAGTTGAAATCGCTCGCGCACCAGCTGGCCGGAACGGCGGGCATGTTCGGCGAAAAGAAGCTCGGTGACCTGGCAAGCGAGCTCGATATCGGGCTCGAGACTTGGGCGCGCGAAGAACGCGTGGAACAGGTCAGGCGGCTCTGCCGGAAATTGCTCGCCGTCTGACCGGGCGTCCGCGCGGACTTTTGCGTGCGCCGGCGATGATATCGGTGTCACCTCCTGGACGGGAGAACCCATCCCTCCAGCGAACGGCGTTCCACCGTTCGTCCTTTATGTTCGCGATTGATTCTCCAGAACTTAGCCACAAATCACACGGCAATCTTCTGCTTGACTGCGCCTGACACCGGTATCAACATGCGCGCCATAACGCATGGATCAGGTCAACCTGACCATCAGGGGGAGAGCGATGATGAAAGTACGCGCCGCGACGTCGGGGTTTGCGTTGATTCTGGCATTGGCCGGGTGCAACGGGAACGATGGCGGTACCGTCGTCACCCCCGCCCCTACCCCCACGCCAGGCGCATCGGGCGCAGGCCTGTTGCCCGCCGTCGGGGAGACCGCGGCGTATAAGGACACCTTGCTCAAGCTGACCTTCGACGGCGCGCCGGTGGTGACCGGGATCGGCACGATCCGCGTGTACAAGAGCGACGGCACCTTGGTCGACAAGATCGACACGTCGGCGAACGTCGTCGTCGCAGGCGGCGAGACGCAGGGCGCGATCGGCGCCCCCAACACCGAGATCGACAAGATCGGCAACGGCGTGCCCAGCCTCACGCAATATCGCTACACCTATTACCGGCCGATCCGGATCACCGGGAACACGGTGTCGATCAAGCTGCACGACAATGTGCTCGCTTATGACACGTCCTATTATGTCCAGATCGACCAGTCGGCGTTCAACGGGCCGTTCCGCGGCGCGGGCAGCTTCCCGGGCATCGCCGGCACCACCGAATGGACCTTTCGCACCAAATCGGCGCCGACCGCGACGACCAGCATCACCGTCGACGACGACGGCGCGGCGGACTTCCGCTCGGTGCAGGGCGCGCTCGATTATGTCATGACGACCGGGTGCCTCTCCTGCGCCGGCGCCGCGGCGGCCAAGACGATCACGATCAAGAACGGGATCTATGACGAGCAGCTCTTCCTGCGCAACGTCAGCAACCTGACGATCGCCGGCGAGAGCCGAAGTGCCACGATCATCCAGAACGGCAATTGGGAAGCGTTCAATCCCGGGACCGGCGGCAGCCGCGCGACGCCGAACACGACCTTCAGCAATATTGGCGGCGCTGCGGCCTTGGGCAACCGCCTCGCGCTGGGCGGCGGCCGGGCACTCATGCTGATCGAGGGCGGCGACCTGATCAAGCTGACCAACTTCTCGATGGTGAGCACCCACGCGAAGGACGCCACGCAGAACAGTCAGGCGGAAGTGATCTACTACAATTCCGCCAACCTCAACGGCTCGCGCTTCATCGGCACCGACATGAACTTCATCGGCACGCAGGACACGCTGCAGATGAAAGGCTGGGTGTGGATCTACAACAGCCTGATCGCCGGCGATGTCGATTTCGTCTGGGGCTATCCCTATGCGATGGCGATCGAGAACAGCGAATTGCGCACCGTTTTCGATCCGACCGCGCCCAATTCGGGCGGCTACATCTTCCAGTCGCGCGGGGCGAAGGGCTATCCTGGGTTCGTGGTCCTCGGCGGCACGCTCACCGCGGCGAGCGGCGTGCCGGGCGGGTCCACGTATCTCGCGCGCTCGGGCGGCGTGACGCAGGCCCAGGGCTATTGCACGACGATGCTCGCGCTGGGCGGCGGCTCGCCGGGCAACGCCAACCAATATTGCGACAATGTCGCGTTCGTCGGGGTCCGGATGGGCGACCATGTCGCGCCGACGGGTTGGTTCATCAATCCGGTGCCCAATTTGCTGCCGACCGCACGCGAGGGCTGGCGCGAAAGCGGCTCGCTCACCGCCGCCGGGGCGCCGCTGCCGCTCAGCGCGCGCGAGACGCGCTATGCGACCAGCGCCGCCGACCTCTCGGTGCTCAATACCCGCGCCAAGGTCTTCGCGCAGTGGAACGGCAATGTCGGCTGGAACCCGCAGCCCTGAGCGCAGTAACTGAGGCGAGTCAGCCGACCCGCTCGGCGAGCACGATGCGCTCGTCGAACCATTCGAACGCCAGCTGGCGCGCCATCGGCAGGACCAGGCCGAACCATTTGCCGCTCGGATCGCTCGGGACCGCCCAATGGCCCTGGTCGCAGCCGAGATGGCGCGCCTTGCTGGCGTCGCCGCGCACACTCCACGCCTTCAGGGCCGCCGCGAGCGTGGCGCGCGACGAGTCCGCGCGCGGCGTCGCGGCGGCGCTCAGATAGGGTCCGGTGCAGACGTCGCTATGATCGAACTGCCCGTTGTCGGGACCGTCCCAGCGGATCGTCCCCGAGGCATCGTCGTTGCCGGTCACCGTGAAAGTCGACCCGACCATTCCCATTTCGTCGGCGAGCGGGTCCTTGTTCGCGGGATTGTAGACCTTGGTCACGCGCCATTTGCCAACGATCTGGCACGGGCTCTCGGGCGCGCCGGGATCGCATTCCGGGCTGGCCGCCGCCGGCGACGGCGCCGCCACCGGCTTCGCCGGCACCGGATCGGCACGGTTCACCGCAGCGGCGATGGGCGGCTGGCGCTCCCCTGCCCCGTCGCTCTCCGCAGCGCCGCACGCCGCGAGCAACAGCAAGGGAGCGAAGACGAGGCGCATGCGGGATCCTATCGGCTGGCGTTCACCAGCACATAGCTAAAGCTCGATTGGCGGCCAAGGCCGGTCAGCAGCGCGTTGAAATCGCTGGGACGCAGCGTCTGGCAGCCGGCCGAGCCGGTCGAGCTGTTGCCGCCCTGGTGGATCAGCATCGAGCGACCGGCACCGGTGCGGTCGACCGTGTCGGCACTGGTAAAGCGGCCGTCATGATTGCTGTCGCGAAGCGCCACCTGGGTCTCGGTCGCGCGGAAGAAGCGATTGCCCGCGAACGTACCCGATTGCAGCTCGTAGCGGTAATTGCCCTCGACCAGCCGGCCCAGCTCCTTGCGGCCGTCGCCATTGACGTCGTTGCCATAGCCGCGCGCGGCGTACATGCCGGCCGGCTCGGTATTGCCCTGGAAGACCTGCGCGCGGTAGCTCCCGTCCGCCTGGCGCGAGACCAGGGCGATCGTGTCGTTATATTCGCCGCGGCCGCTGCCGGCATTCGTCGACGAGTCGCTGCGCACCGCGACCAGGACCTTGCGGCCCGCCGCGAGATCGGCGCGCGCCTGTGCATCGCCCGAGCTGTTGATCACGTTGGCGAACTCGGCGCCGGTGCGGGGGTTGACGACAGCATTGCCTTCCACGCGGGTGTTGCCGCCGGCATTCGCGGCCGCCGCCGGGCGATCGAACAAGGCGAGCGCGTCGCGCTGCTCATTGGGATAGCGGTTCTGCGTGATCGAGATCAGCTGGTTCGCCTCGGCGCGGCTGTAGCGCCCGCTGGCCGCGAGACCCTGCAGATAGGTCGTGCGCTCGGCATAGATGTTGGAAACCAAGGTCCGGTCGTAATTCGGCGAGTCGCGCCCGACCTCGCGATCGGTGCGACGGATCGCCGCCTCGAGCAATTGCGGCGCACGAGCATGCTGGACCGAACTCGACCAGGTTGCCTGCTGCACGGCGACGTGGCGGGTGCTGATGTCGAGCCCGGTCGACTCGCGTACGCTCGTCACTGCGGGCTCGTAATGCGTGCGTTGGATAAAGGCGTGCTGCGCATCGCGGAAGCCTTGCGGATCGCGCGCCGCAATCGCGTGCCACTGCGCATTGAAGCTCTCGCTGCCGACATTGTTGCCCAGCTCGGCCGACCATTGCGCACCTTCGTGGCGCAGGAACGACTGGAGCGTGCCGGCATTGGAGGACAGCTGGTAGACGCCGTATGAGACGCCGCCGGGATCGCCCGCCCCGCTCGAAACCGTGCCGGGACCGCGGCCGCCGCTTTCGTAGCGCTCCGAAACGCTGCCCAGCCGCACCTGGGTATTGGCATCGGCTTGGACGGTCGCTCGGTTCTCGGTGCGGCCCGATTGCTGGGTGCGTTCGACCTGCGCCGACGCGCCGCCACTGAGCCGGAGTTCCTGGCCGGGGCGGATGAGATTGGGGTTCTCGATCCCGTTGATCCGCGCAAGAGTGGCGACATCGGTGCCGTTGCGCGCCGCAATGCCCGACAGCGTCTCGCCGCTGTGCACGGTGTGCGTGCTAGCAGCATGGCCGGGCAGGCGAATAGTCTGGTTCGTCGAGATCCGGTCGGGATTGCTGATCCCGTTGATCCGCGCGAGGGTCTGCCAGTCGGTGCCAAACTTTTCGGCGATCTTCGACAGCGTGTCGCCCGACTTGACCGTGTAGCTCGGCGGCGGCGCCAGCCGATCGAGCGGCGAAGCGCCCGCCATCAGCCGATCGAGCGGCTGTGTCGCGCTTTCCTGCGTCGGAGTCGTCGGCGTGCTACTCGAACCTTCGTTGCCGGTACGGGTGGTTGCGGTTGCTTGCAACATGATCGGACCTACTCTTCCAGTCTGCGGTTGCCTTCTAATACGACGCCTTGAACGGGCGCCCCATCATCGGATCGACTAGGCGTTGAATTGAGGACGCCGCTAGCGGCGCGAAGGTCGGGAAGACGGATACCGCTGGATTACCGACCGTCTGCTTGAGAAATCGGTAGGTCGGGGGCCGGCATCCTGCGACGCCTCCATGCCGTGTGAGCGATCAGAATGAGGCCGCCAACAGCGCCGGAGGCATAGCTCGCCAAATGAGCCCACGCGTCGGCCGAAAACGCCGCATGCTTGGCGGGCGGGATGATAGCGCCCCAGCCTCCCGGTACCCCGGCGACGCCAAACGCGACCAATAGCGCTCCTCCGAGCCCGGCAATAAGCGCGAGTGTGCCGCTCGTGAGCATCAATAGGATTATGGGACGACGCAGTTCGATGAGCGCGAGGCGCGGGGAACGGCCCAGTCGAGCAGCAAGCGCAAGCGCGATGCCCAACGGTAAACCAACCCACCACGTCGCGATGATCCCCCACCCTATCGCCAGCAAGAAGGGTGAGTCCGTAGGGAACACCGGAGGATGAGCGATCGTAAAATACTCGACGCATAGGTGCGCGGTGACCTGATCGTGCAAAACGCCGTAAGCGATGGCTGCGAACGTTGCGAACCCCACTATTCGCAGCCCTTCAAAAGGGCGATCTTTCGACATTCAGCTATCCTCCGTCTGCCCAAGGCTAGCCCGAGCTGCACTGCCGGACCATGGCTGCTTTCGGACGCTCAGGCGCGATTGCCGAATGTCTGAAATAGGGCGCTAGCTGCCGGTCCGCTGTACGACCCTCCGGACCAGGCAGCTCACGGCGGCATACCCTAATCGTTCACCGCATCGGCAAATGCGGCTGCAGCGCCATCAAGAAGGCGCGGCCGTCGCCGTGCGTCTGCAGCCGCGCGCGCGCCGCGATCGCCTCGGGCGCGGTGATCGGCCGGCCCGCGGCGAGTCCCGATGCGCCGATCAGCACGCTTTGCTGGACGCTGTTGAGCGGCTCGCTGTCGTCCGGCTCGGGGATGACCGCCAGCGCGGCCGGGGCGGCGGGGAGCGACGGCCATGCCTGCGGGCTGGTCGCGTTCAGCACGAAAGCGAGGTTGGGCGCGGCGGCGATGCGCGGGCTCGGCAGGCTGGCGGCGAAGGCGGCCGACAGTCCCTGCCAGTCGCGGAGGGTGGCGAGCACGCTGGTATGGTCGAGCGGCACCGCGGTGTCGCTGCGGAACGCCGTGCCCGGCGTCACCCAGGAGGACATGACGATCGCGGGCACGCGCACGCCGAAGCGATCGAAATGGAAATTCTCGTCGCTCGATACCGCGCCCGGCGCCGGCGGCTGCGCGCCGCTCGGCGGCTCGACATGGTCGTAGGTCCCGCCATGCTCGTCGAACAGCAGAATGAAGAGGATCTTGTCGCGATAGGGGCTCTGCCGGATCGCGTCGTATATCGTCGCGAGGAATTGCTCGCCCGGGCGCACGTCGTGCGGCGGATGATAGCTCTCGTCGACGCCCTGGGTGCCGAAATTGGGCTCGACAAAGCTGAACGCCGGCAGCTTCTGCGCGGCGGGCGCGGAATCCTGCTGCGCACAGGCACTCTGGAATTGGGGGATGCCGGCGAAATTGGTGTCATTCGTGATGTATTTGGCGGCGAACATCACCTTGGTCAGCGACGGCAGTACGCCGTCATTGTACACCATCCATGACAGCCCGTTGGCACCGAACACGTCAAATACCGTCGTGATGTCCCAGGGCACATAATCGTCGTTGTTGATGCGTCCGTCGGACGACCCGGTCTGCACGAAGCCGCGGTTCGGCCAGGTCTGACTGGGGACCGAGCAGAACCATGCGTCCGATACCGCGAACGACGTCGCCAGCGTGCTGATAATCGGCACTTGCGCGACGCTGTAGCATTGCATGATCTGCTCCGCCGGCGTGCCGGCCTGCTGCGAGACGTAATCGGTCAGGAAACCGCCCATGTTGTTCGATATCTGCGTGGTCACATGGTCGAATTCCTCGCCCGGATCGGGGCTCGGCACGAACCATTGGGTGATCGTCCGATCGCCTTCGGGCCAGTCGGTGGTGCCGTTGGTGACGTGGACCGGCTGCCCGCCATTGACGCTCGGGTCGCTATTCGAGAAGGACGGCTGCAGCCCGTCATAGGTGGCGGAAGATCCGGCCGGCAGCACCTGCGCGGGCGTCTCACCCGACGGATAGATCCAGCCGAGCAGATTATCGAGCGATCGGTTCTCCATCATCAGGACGACGACATGCTCGATCTGCGGCAGGATCGTGCCCTGCTGCTGCTCGCTCACCGCGAAAACGACGTCGTTATAGACCCCGTCGGAGACGTAGCTGCCGACGACCGTATAATTCTGCCCGTCGGCGCCGGCGAAAACGAGCCGGGTGTTGCTGGTCTGCCAGCCGGTATTGTTGTCCCCGGCCGAGATCTGGATGGCGATGTCGCTGCTGGCGAAGGTGCCGGTCAGCTGCACCTCGAGCGCGACCGGCGTGCCGCCGACGGTGACGGCCGACGTGACGACCCAGGTCTTGCCGTCGCTGATCCCTTCGTTGCGGTCGATCCAGTAGAGCTCGGTGTTGCCGCCGCCGTCCGGCACGTTGGCGCTGCCGCTCGGCGCAGACCAGTAGGAACTGCTGAGCGCGGGCGAGATCTGGGTGGTGGCGGACAGCGCGGCGGTCAGCGAATTCGCGACATAGACGTTGGTGGGCATCGCAGGGACGCTCCTGGCTGGGAGTTGGGAAGCAGCGAAGACAGCGGGACGCGGCCGCGGCAACGCCGCGACCACGCCCTGCATGGGACGATCAGCTGGACGAAGCCGGCGTCACCACCTGATATTGCGGCTTGGGGCGGCTCGCATCGCCGCCGTCGACGGTGAACGAGTCGTCGCTCCAGAAGATCTTGGAGATGGCGCCCGAACTGCTGTTGTACGAGACTTCGTGCCATTCGCGCTTCGACGAGAAGATGCTGAGATAATAAACGTCGCCCGTCAGATCCTGGAATGCAAGATACATCGATCCGCTGAACGGGCCGCTCGGCCCCTGCGCATCCACGCGGACCTGGAAATCATAAATACCGGCGACTTCCTGCAATTCGATCGCGAAGACCGTCCCGCCGTCATTCGCGATGACGCAATTCTGCGGAGAATTGCCGTTTACCGTCGCCGATTGGCCGGGCTGCATTCCGCCTTGCGAAGTGGCCGTGTAATAGCCATCCGTGCATTCGCCGCAATCGCCTTGAAAATCAGCTGTTCCGACACTGCTCATATAATCCTCCTGCGTTGCACATAAATACACGCTCCCGAATAGGAACGCGCTATCATCATGGCGACCCAAACCGAGATTCACTTGTCCAGCGAATTAAAGATTATTAATTGAATGTCGTGATATTGATGAAGTATACTATTATATTGCGATTCGCTAGTAGGATAGAACAGTATCGCCTCAATCATGCCAGCAGTAATAGGCATTAACTACGTTTTTATCATATACCTAAAATGAAGCCAGCCTGCACACGGTCGGCACGTTTGCGCGAAGTCACAGCAATGCGGCACCCTCGGGGAAGATCAGCGGGTTGGCCATCCACCTCGCATAGCGGGTTTCTGCATCGGTCAGCCGCCCGAACTGCTCCAATATGGTCGCTTCAAGGCGCGCCTGAGTTGACAAACGAAAGCGCCCGCGACGGCAACCGTCGCAGGCGCGCTCGGAGATGGAAGAAACCAGGGCCGCGCCGGGATCGTGCGCGGCCCTGGCCGGCGCCTACCAGCCGAAGGTCATGCCAACGCGGCCGCCGGTCGAGCCCTTGACGGTCGAGCCCGCCACGCCGCCGCTGACCCAGACATGGTCGTCGACCCGGGCGACCGCGGCACCCGAGAAGCCCTGCTCGCCGCGATAGGTCGACAGGTTGAACGACACTGCGACGTTCATGTCGCCGGGGATGGTCGTGCCGCCCAGCGCCATTGCCGCTGCGATGCCGGCATTGGCGCGGCGGAGCCCTGTGTCGATCCGGCCTTCCGCGCGCGTCATACGGCCCCCGAGCGTCCCGAGCTCGGTCAGGTCGAGCGTCGTCGTGGCGAGATTGCCGGCCGCGTCACTGGTGACGAGGCTGAGCGCGCCCTGCTGCGCCGCCCGGCTGGCCGCGGAATTGATCCCGGACATGGTGTAGGTCGACGCAGTCGATCCCACCGCCACCTGGTTGGCGCGTGTCGCCACCGCGCCCTGCCCGATCGCCACGCTGCCCGCTGCGCCGGCATTGGCGCCGTCGCCCAGCGCCACGGCGGAGGCGCCGTTGGCCGTGCTCTGATTGCCCAATGCCACCGCACCCTGACCGGTCGCGGTGTTGTTGCGACCCATTGCGACCGCACCCTGCCCGGTCGCGGTGTTGGGGTCGCCAATCGCCACGGCGCCGTTGCCGCTCGCGCTGTTGCCGGCGCCGATCGAGACGGCCTGGCCGGTGGCTGCCTTGGCGCCGTTGCCGATCGCTACGGACGATTCTCCGCCGGCGACTGCGCTACTGCCCACCGCGATCGATTGCGCGCCGGTCGCCTGCGGCCCGGGGCCGGTCATGTTGGTGCGGAAATAGGCGCCGTTCGCCGATGCGGTATTTGCAGTGGCTAGCGCGGTGTCGGCAGTGCCTTGTGCGGTCGCGGCATTGGCGAGCGCGGTGTTGGCGGTGCCCTGCGCCGTCGCAGCGTTGGCGAGCGCGGTGTTCGCGGTGCCCTGTGCCGTCGCAGCGTTGGCGAGTGCCGTGTTCGCGGTGCCTTGTGCGGTAGCCGCGTTGGCGACCGCGGTGTTGGCGGTGCCCTGCGCGGCGTTGGCGGCGAGCAGCGCCTGGTCGGCAGTAGCGCCACCCGCAGTTGCGGCGGCCAAGGCATTGTCGGCCGTCGACTGCGCCGTCGCGGCATTGGCGAGTGCGGTATTGGCGGTCGCGGCCACGGCGTTGAGCTGGGTCAGGTTGACCGCATCGGTTCCTGCGGTGCCTGCGGCGACATTGGTCACCTGCCGCTCGGCGCCCACCGCACCGACCGATACGCTGTTCACCCGGTCCGCGACCGAATTGGCGCCCAGCGCCACGGCGTTGGTGGCCGCCGCGCCGACCTGGGCATTGTTGCCGAGCGCGACGCTGTCATCGGCTTCCGCCGCCGCGGCCGATCCGCCGGCGAACGCGCGTGCGCCTGAGGCGACGGTAGCGTTGCCGCCACCCGAGCCCTGGCCCCCGATCGCGACCGAGTCGGCGCCCGAGGCGGTGGCGCTGAGGCCCAAGGCGACCGAGCGTCCGCCGCTGGCGGCGGCGAGAAAGCCCATCGACACGTCATATTGATTGCTGCCCGATGCGCCGAGACCCACCGCGACGCTGCCGAACGCATTGGCGACGCTGTTCTGGCCGACCGCGGTGCCCGACTGGTTGGCGCTCGCGCCGGCGCCGAGCGCCGTCGCGTTGAACGCCGCGGCGGACGCGTTGCGGCCCAGCGCCACCGCGTCGATATCGACTGCGCTGGAACCCGCGCCGACCGCGACCGATCCGAGCCCCGACGAAGTGGCCGTCGAGCCGACCGCCACGCTGCCCTCGCCGCTCGCCGTGGTCAGGATCGGCACCCCGCTGAGCGCGCCGCCTAGCGCAATCGCGCCCGCGCCGCTGCTCGTTGCGCCGTAGCCGAAAGCGGCCGATGCTTCTCCGCTCGCCTGCGTACCCTGCCCGATCGCGGTGCTGTAGTCACCGGTGGCAGCCGAAATCAGGCCGAATGCTGAGGCGTTGCGCCCGGTCGCATCCGCGCCGAAACCGAGCGCGATCGCCTGGTCGCCGGCGGTGGCAAGATAGCCCATCGCGATCGAGCCATAAGCGGTGCCGCTGGCGTCGCGACCCATGATGATGTTGTCGCTCGAGGTCGAGCTGGCACCGTCGCCCATCACGATCGAGAAATTGCCCTGCGCGTTCGCGGCACGGCCGATCGCGATCGCCGAATCGCCGTCGGCGACGGCGACCTGGCCCATCGCGATCGACTGGTCGCCGAATGCTTGCGCAACCAGCCCCAGTGACAGCGATTCGACGCCGACGGCCCGTGCGCCAAAGCCCAAGGCGGTGGAACTCGCGCCGCTCGCTTCGGTCACCGCGCCGATTGCAACCGAGGTGCTGGCGAGTGCGTCCGCCGAATAGCCGATCGCCACCGATCCGAACGCCGCGGTGCCTCCCGGCCCCTCCACACTCGCCGCCTCGCCGATCGCCACGTTGGAATCGCCATTCACCGTCGCGTCACCGCAGACGGCATTGTCATCCGAGCCTGGCGAAAGCGTGCCCGTCGGGTTGTTCGTGGCGTCTCGACAGAAGGCGTTCTGCGCATGCGCCTCGCCGGTGGCGAGCATCAGCGCGAGCGTGGCGGTGGAGACGGTAGCGAACGCGCGCAGCACGGTGCGATTGGTCTTGCGGATGACGGTCATGGATGATCCCCTTTATGTTGCAATTTCCTTTGACGGTTCGAGAAATGGTCGGCCGCGGGCAGCACGACGCCCGCGCGCGACATGATAAAGCTGTGATTTTTCAGCCGCCATCCCCGTTGTCGAAAAGTGAAACGGGATTTTTTGTCAAAACCGGACAGGACGAGATCAATTATCTTTGCCGGTCTCGACAGAACCTGATCGCGACAAGGTCCAGGCCCCGGGGTCGGCGACATATCGGTCATCTGAAACGGGATCGAGCGCGAGCATCGCATCATTGGGACCCGATAGAAGAATCTGCATCCCCTCCATCGACCAACTATCGAGGCGACCCGGCAGCGGCACCCCGGCGCACCCCGCTCCGAAGCGGATGCCTCGCTTGGGTGCGCTCGACCAGGCCGGCGTCGCCGTGAGCGTGAGCTGACACGGCGTCCGTCCGCGCCGCCGCAGTGTCCACTTGCCGGCCAGCTCGGACAATTGCGGGAGATGCGTATAGCCGGCGATCCGCGGCACCAGATAATGCGCCGGCGCCTGGAGATCCGGGCTGCTCGGCAAGGCGGTCTCGTCCTCGACGAAAGTCATCACCGGCTTGCCCTTGGCGTCGAGCAGCACGATCCCGTCGGCGGGCTTCCACGCTACCGCCGCCGCGCTGGCGCGGACTCGCGCGGCGCACTCGGGTCGCGGTCGCGCGCGCCAGGCCGTGCCGAGCGGCTCGGCAGTGAGCTGGATGTCGCATGCCGGGCTGCCGTCCGTCGGCACGATCTGGTACGGACCTGCCATATCGCGGACGATCTCCGGCGCCTGCGCCCAGGCCGGGCTCGCCGGCACGATCAGCGCCGAGACGATCGTGGCGCCTGTCCACCGCCTCACAGCAACGCCTTCGCGACGGCGAGCGATCGGGCCTTGGCATCGTCCCCAGCGGGCAATTTGAAGAAGTTGATCGTGACGTAGCGGCGGTCGTCGATGAACAATTGCGCCTGCTTGAGGGGGTCGCTCCAGAACGCCGCCTTGCCGAGGCCTGGCACCGGATCGGCGGGCGGCGCGATCCCGCCGCCGGTGCGAGCATTCTCGATCGCCATCGCCGTCGCGTCGGCATCGGGCGCCTCGCGGGTGAGGATCATCAGCGTCGCGCCGTTGGCATAAGTGAAATTGCATGTCGACACTGCGGCGAGGCCTCCGCCCCCAGCCGAGATTTCCTTCAGCTCGGTACCGGTGACCGCCGCGCCGCCCAGGGTGGCGGCAACGTCGCGGCCGAGCGACGCGCAGGCATCGCGCGCATTCCACCGAGTGCGCGTCGCGGCACCCGCAGTCCTTTCCGTGTCGGCGGTCCCCGCACCGCTCGAGCCGCCGCATCCGGCGAGCATCAGCGCCATCGCTAGCGCACCCAGCGCGGCACCTCTCGGTATCCCGGCCATGATCACAGCGCCCGCTTCGGGCCGGCTGCCCAATCGACGAAGACCGTCCGCGTCTGGTTCATGGTCACGGTGCAGTCGGGACCGGAGGTGCCGGCGCAATCATAGGCCCATTGCCACGATGCCGGTGCCGCGCCCTGTCCCGGCAGCGTCCGCGGATTGGGCGGACGGCGCAGCGACACGCGGATCACCGATCCGGTCTTCACCCAGGCATAGCAGGTCGTCTTGTCCGCCTTGTCGTCGCAGATCAGCGCGACATCGGGATCGGTGTCGATCGAGACGCGCGCACCGCCCGAATTGGCCGAGACGATGCGGATGCTCTGCCCCGATGCCGAATCGGCGCCGATCGTCGACTTGCCCCCGAGCAGGATGACCTGCGCATCGGCAGGCGCTGCAACCAGGCCGAGCGCGGCAGCCGCGCAGGCGGAAACGAACCGTAAGACCGACATCTGACGTCCTCCCGTTCGGCCGCGCATCGCCGCGCGGCCTCCTCGCCTGATCAAACGGCATCGGCGCATCAAACCGGACACTGGACGACGGCTTCTTTCTTGCGCAGACATGCGACGGGGTATCGGGGGGAACCAATGACGACGAGCGAGACAGAGGCCTGGACCGCCGTGGCGGACGCGTTCGATGCGATCGAACCGTTGGGCGGCGATGCGCGCGAGGCTGCGTTGGCGCGGCTCGAACCGGGCATCGCCCAGCGCGTGCGGGCATTGCTCCGCAGCAGCGAGCAGGTCGGCATCCTCGATGCCCCGCCCGAGCAACTCCCCGACGAGGAACCCGCGGGTCTCGCCGCCGACACCCGTATCGGCGCCTTCGCGATCGAGCGGTTGATCGGCCGCGGCGGGATGGGCGAAGTCTATCTCGCGCGCCGCGCCGGCGCGGCGTTCGAGCAACGCGTCGCGATCAAGCTGTTGCGGCTGGATTCGGTGCCCAATGCGGCATTGTTCGATCGCGAGCGCAGCGTCCTCGCCCGGCTCGAGCATCCCGGTATCGCGCGGCTGATCGATGGCGGGCTGACCGAGGACGGCCGGCCCTGGATGGCGATGGCCTATGTTGAGGGCCTGGCGATCGACCAATATTGCGTTGAGCGCCAGTGCAGCCTGGCCGAGCGCCTCCGGCTGTTCCGCGATATCTGCGACGCGGTTTCTTTCGCGCACGCCAACCTCGTCGTCCACCGCGACCTCAAGCCCTCCAACATCCTCGTCGACGCCGCCGGCCGGGTGCACCTACTGGATTTCGGCATCGCCAAGCTGATCGACGAGGGCGCGGGGGCCGACACGCTCCAGACTGCCGCGCTGATGACCCCGGACTATGCCGCGCCGGAGCAATTGGCGCACGAGCCGGTGACGGTCGCTACCGATGTGCATGCGCTGGGACTGGTATTGTACAAGCTGCTCGCCGGAGCGACGCCGTGGAGCGGCGGGAGCAGTTCGCTGCCGACCTTGGTCCGCCGCATGCTCAGCGAGGAGCCCCCGCCCCCCAGCCGCCTCGCCGCGAAGGAAGCGCCGATCGCGCCCAGCCGGCTGCGCGGCGACCTCGACGCGATCGTGCTCAAGGCGCTGCGCCGCCAGCCGCTCGATCGCTATGTCTCGGTCGAGGCGATGGCCGAGGATTTGCGCCGCTATCAATCCGCGCAGCCCGTACGTGCGCGGGTGGGTTCGCAGCGTTACCGACTGAGCCGCTATCTACGCCGCCACTGGATCGCCGTCGCGGGCGTGGCGGCGGTGTTCGTCGCCCTGCTGCTCGGTGCCGCAGGCATCGCCCTCCAGGCCCACCGCACCGCGATCCAGCGCGACGCTGCCTTGGCCGAGGCGCGCCGATCGGACGCGATCGTCCAGACGCTGACTCTGATGTTTGCGCAGGGCGGCTATTCGAACGATCTCACGCTCAAGCAGACGCTCGACGAGTCGGCGCTGCGCATGCTCGCGACGCTCGATCGCAGCACCCGCTCGGGCAGTGCGGTCAATTCGCTGGTCGATCTCTACGTCAATCTGGGTGACGGCAAAGGCGGATATACGCTCGCCAAGGATGCGCTCGCCCGCGGGATCGGCGCCGACGACCCGATCCTCACTGCGCGTCTCAAGATCCGGCTTGCCGATACGGCAGTCGCGATCGGTGCCGGGGCCGAGGCCCCGCCTCTGCTCGACCAGGCGGACAAAGTGTTCGCCGCCGATCCCGAGCGCAACGCCTCGGACATCCAGGATGCGCTCGCCACGCGCGCCGCGATTGCCCGCCGCGCCCGCGATTACGACACGGCGATCGGATTGCTGATGACGAATTTCGACGCTGCCGAGCGCGCTTATGCCGGCAACGACAGTGCGTTGCTGGCGCGGTACAACAACCTGCTCGTCTATCTCATCGAGGCCAACCGCCTCGCCGAGTTCGAGCAGGTGTTCGCCCGTGTCGACCGCGCTCTGGCGCAGCCCGGCCGCCGCGACCTGATCCAGACCCTGGGCATCGAGCAGCTCCGCGGCGCCTGGGCGCTGCGCAAGGGCGATATCGCGCGCGCCGAGCAGATCGCCGCCGATGTCGCGGCGCGCCGGCGCCGGCTGTTCGGACAGACCCCTGGCCTCGCCAGCGATCTCGCCCAACTCGCCAAGACCCAGATCGCCGGCAACCGCTTCGCCGAGGCACGGATATCGATCGCCGAGGCACGGCCGATGGCCGTGCGCTTCCTCGGCGAGCGCTCGATCCCGGTGATCGTCCTCGACCTGGCCGAGGCGCAGACGCTCGCCGAGCTCGGCGAGGGCAGCGGCGCCGAGACCGCGCTAAGCCGCGCGCGCGCAGCACTCGCTGCGATGCCGCCCGCCAATCCGCTCGCTCCGCAACTCGCGCTGACCGAGGCGGTGGTTGCGCTGAAACGCGGCGACAAGCCCGCGGCGCAGGCTGCGGTCGCACGCGGGATTGCCGGCTTCACCGCAATGGGCCCCGCCGGCGCCTATGGATTGCAGGCGATCCGGCGCGTCGACGCACGGGTCCGCGCGCTGCGTTAGGATCTAGTCCTGTGCCATCTCTTCGTGGATCCACGCGCGTGCGCGGATCCACCAGCGGCGCACGGTGCGATCGGTGACGCCGAGCACGTCGGCAGTCTCCTGCTCGTCCAGCCCGGCGAAAAACCGGCAGTCGACCAGCTTGGCAAGCTGCGGGTCGCGCCGGCCGAGCTCGGCCAGCGCCTCTCCCAGCCGGACCATTTCGGCGTCCCCGGCAGGTTCGGCGGCGAGCGTCGCCAATGCGCCGGTCAGGCTCGCCATCGGTGCGTTGCGCTTGGCTCGCAGCCGCGCGCGCGCCGCATCAAGCAGGATGTGGCGCATGGCAGTGGCCGCGCAGCCCAGGAAATGCGCGCGGTTCTGCCACTCGGGGCGCCCCTGCATCTTGAGATAGGCCTCCCCCACCAACGCGGTCGGCTGTAACGTCATCGGACTGCCCGCGCGGCGATGCTCGCGCCCGGCGATGCGGTGCAGCTCTTCATAAAGCAGGCGGACCAGTTCCTCGGATCCCAACGGTCCAGTATCAGACGCCACCCTCGCCCCCTCGAAGATCCTGTCCAAATCCATAGCGAGGATCGAAAAGACGAGCCAGCGTCAGCCCGCGCAGTCGTTCAGAACCGCGCCCCCGCCCGGATCCCGATCGTCCGCGGCGTGATCGGCACGGCATAAGAGCGCTGGTCGCACGCCCCGCATTGCTGGAAGCGCGAGATCTGGCCGCGCTCGTCCCACAGATTCTGCGCGAACAATTCGAAATTGTAGTGCGCGAGCTCGAAGCCGAAGGCCAGGTTGCCGGTGGTATACGCCTCGATCCGGCCGAGCGCCGCCGCCTTCAGGACGCGGATATCCGACGAGGCCGAGCTCTGGTGCGCGACCAATCCCTGGACATAGCCGCGGCCCGCTCCGATCGGGACCGCATAGCGCGCGGTGCCGCTGATCTTGAAGCGCGGCGTGATCGGCAGGCGCGTGCCCTCGGGCGCCAGCACGTCGCTGCCGTCGCCGATGCAGGTCTGCGTCGCGCACAGATCTTCGCGTGTCTTGGCGTCGGTGTACGACCCCGCGGCGGTGAGTGTGAGCCCGCCCAGCGCGAGGTTGGCGTCCATCTCGACGCCGCGGATGCGCGCGTCGGGGCCGTTCTGGATGATCGTGAAGCTGTTCTCGCCGAGGAACGAGAATTGGAACGCCTTCCAGCTCTGCTGATATACCGCGCCGTTGAAGCGCAATTTGCCGTCGGCGAGCGTCGTCTTCCAGCCGAGTTCGTAATTGTACAGCACGTCGGTGCCGTAGGACGCGACGTCGCCGCGCCGGTTGATCCCGCCGGGGCGGAAGCCGCTCGACGCGACGCCGTAGAAGAGCAGCCCGTCGCTGGGCTCCCATGTCAGGTTGAAGCGATAGGTGATACCCTGGTCGCTGGTCCTTTTGGGGCGCAGCTCGCCGCCGACATAGGTCGCGAGATTGGTGCACGGCCCGCCGGCGACCACTGCCGGCAGCAAGGTATTGGTCGCGCTGCCGTCGAGATAGGCGTCCCGCAGCGTCCGGCCGTCGACGCGGAAGCAGCTGGCGACACCGGTGCGTGAACTGCCTGCGGCGTTGAATGGCGACGCGGTGTACGGCCGCCCGTCGGCAGGATCGACCCCCGGGTTTCGCCCGAACCCAAAGAATCCGATCAGCGAATTGTCGTAGATGTAGGCGCGCGCGCCCGCGGTGAAGGTGAGCTTCGGGGAAAGGTCTAGGCTCGCCTCGCCGAACATCGCATAGTCCTTGTCGACGCGGTGCTGCTGGGTGAGCCACAAGGTCCCCGGCGATCCGTTCACCGATACGGCGCTGCCCAGGTTCGGGATCTGATAGTCCTGGTGGATCAGGTTCGACTGGCGCTGGTAGAACATGCCCGCGACGATCCTGAACGGATCCTCGGACGGCGAGGCAACGCGCAGCTCCTGGCTGGTCTTCTTGAAGTGATCCGAGGCGACAACGACCTGGCGCGGGTCGATCGTGTTGCCGGCATTGTCCTGGTAATAGAAATAGCCGGCGAGCCCGCCGACCGAGGCGTAGAGATTATCGTACGCCTCGGAATAATCGGTGTAATCGCTCGAGGAATGCGTCCGCCGGTCGAGATAGGCGCCGGCATAGGTCATGTCCCAATTGCCGATCTTGCCCTCGATGGTCAGCGCGCCCTGAATGAAGCGGTCGCGGCGATATTCGGGGTAGAAATGCTGCACCTCGAGATCGCCGACCTGCGGGTCCGCCCCATAGGTCCCGTGGCTGCGCATCTCCTGATAGAGGACGGTCGGCGTGACCGTCCAATCCTCGTCGAGATCGACCTTGAGCGCGGCGCGGCCGCCCCAGGTCTCGGTGTCGTTATAATCGTCCTTGACGAAGGCGTCGTTCTTGACGCTGATTCCGTCCTTGATGCAGCCGTTGATGTCGCCGTTCTGATCGAAGGTCGGGGTGCCGCAAAAGGTTCGCGTGCCCGGCACATTGTCGATATAACCGGCATCGCGCTGGTAGAAGCCGACGACGCGGAGCGCGGCGCGGTCCGAGAAGGGCGTGTTGATCATCCCCTCGATCTTGCCGCCCTGCCCGCCATGCGCGACGGTGTTGCCCTCGACATCGACGCGGCCCTCGAACCCGGCGGTCTCGGGCTTGTTGGTGATGATGCGGATCGTCCCCGCCTGGCTCGACGCGCCGTACAAAGTGCCTTGCGGCCCCGCGAGGCTCTCGATCCGGGCAATATCGTAGATATGGACGTCGAGCGTGCCGCCGATCGTCGTCACCGGCTGCTCGTCGAGATACGAACCGACCGAGGGCAGCGAGCCCGAATGGTTGCCGTCGCCGCCCGATGCGACGCCGCGCATATAGACGGTGGTGACGCCCGGCTGCGACGTCTGGAACGCCACTGACGGCAACAACTGGGTATATTCGGTGAAGTTCGAGATGTTGAGCTGGTCGAGCTTGCGCGTGCCGATCGCCTGGATGCTGATCGGCACCGACTGGATATTCTCGTCGCGCTTCTGCGCAGTGACCACGATCTCGTCGCGATCCGAAGGCAAGTCGGTCGGCGGGGAACCCTGCGTATCCTGCGCCTGGGCCAGGGCGGGCAAGGTCAGCGCCGTCGAAGCGAGCAGCCCGGAAAACACGGCACGGCGCATTGAAATCATCATCGCGGCCCCCAGCGTAACATCAATGTAACCGGAGACTGTGCTGCATCGCAGCAGCCGTCAATCGCTGCACAAGTGCAAATGTGCGATCTTCTTCAACCGTGATGTTTCTGCAACGTTACGAGATGGCGGGCGCCTCGGGATAGCAATCGACCACGGGGCCGAGCGCGGCCATCAAGGGGTCGAAATGTTCTGCGAACGGCCGCCAGGCGCGGTCGCCGCCGGTGAAGATCGGCTGGCGCACCTGCTCCGAGCTGGCCGTGCGCACCGCGCGCTCGGTCTCGTGGAAGGCAAGGCAGGCGGGCTCGAATGCGACGCCACACGCTTCGAGCAGCTTGCGCACTTCGGTCTCGGTGTCGGCGACCAGCGCCTCGTGGATCACCCGGTGCACCCGCCCCGACTGGACGCGGTCGAGATGCGCCATCAGCCGCACATAGTCGCGATAATAGCGCCCCATGTCGTCGAGCGCGTAACTGAACGCCTGGCCACGCGCGAAATGCTGCTTGAAATTGGAGAAGCAGCAGGCGCGCGGCTCGCGGCGCGCGTCGATGATCGTGGCATGGGGCAGGATCAGCCGGATCAGCACGACATGCGCCCAGTTGTTGGGCAGCTTGTCGACGAACAACGGGCGATCGGTTCGTCGCTGGACCGCGGTGCGGCGCAGATATTCGTCGCCTAGTGCGCGCGCACGTTCGGCGGTGAGTTCGGTAAGGCCGTGCGGATAATCCGGGATTTTCCGAGCAAGTGCGGGAAGGTCGGGGAGCTCGGTAGTACCTTCAATTGCGCTGTGACTGGAGAGGATCTGCTCGACCAGCGTCGATCCAGCACGCGGCATGCCGAGAATGAAGATCGGGTCTCGCGCCTCACTTCCCCAGCCGGCGCGATCGGAGAAGAATTCGGGCGTGGCCAACGCGATGCAGTCTTCGACGAACCGCGCGGTCTCGTCGGCATCGTATACCAATTGGGTTCGGCGGAGCGCATTGCCCGCGGCGTAATGCGCAAAGGCGCGGTCCGGCGCGCGGCGATCCTCGAACGCCTTGCCAAGCGCGAAATCGAGGTGGAAGCGGTCCTCGTCGCTGATCGCCGGATCGGCCTGCGCCGCTTCCATCGCCGCGATGTCCCGATCGTCGAAGCGGACCGTCTTCAGATTGGCGAGGCTCCACCACGCCTCGCCCAGCGACGGCGAAAGCGCGATCGCCTGTCGATAGGCCGCGACGCCGTCCGCCTGGCGCCCGACGGTCTTGAGCATATGGCCGTAGCTCATCCACAATTTGGGCTGCTTGGGCGCCTCAGCAAGCACGCGTTCGTAGAGCGTGATCGCCTCCTCGAACGCGCCCAGCCGGCCGAGCGTGGCGGCCTTGAGATTGGCGTGGCCGGGGTGATCGGGCTCGGCATCGAGCAGTCGGTCGAGTTCCGCCAGCGCCTCGCTCGCGCGGTTCTGGCGATAGAGGACGAGCGCGAGATTGGCCCGCGCCGCGGTGAACCCCGGCGCGATCTCCACCGCGCGGCGGAGCAGGTTCTCGGCGTCCTTGAGCCGCCCGATCCGGCCGGCCAGCTCGGCCAGCATGCGGATCGCCCGCGCATCGAACGGGTCGCGCTTGAGATAAGCCTTGAGCCCGCGCTCTGCCTCGGGAATCCGATTGTCGTGCAGCGCGAGCGCGGCGGCCATCAGATCGGGCGGGAAGCGCGTCGCGAACATCGCAGCTAGATGATCACGCGACCGGCCCGCGATCAAGCACCTCCCCGCTTTTACCGCTGGACGCGCGCCGCGGCCCCGGTGACAATGAACGCGTGAACGATCCCGCTCCCTTGCCGCGACGCGCCCTTGGCTTCTGGCCGGCGCTGGCGCTGGTGGTCGGCAACATGATCGGATCGGGCATCTACCTGCTGCCCGCTACGCTCGCGCCATTGGGCGCCAATGCGCTGATCGGCTGGGGCGTGACGATCCTCGGCGCGATGGCGCTGGCCTTCGTCTTCGCCCGGCTCGCGGCGAAGATTCCCTGCGCGGGCGGGCCCTATGCCTTTGCCGATGCCGCCTTCGGGCCGGCGGTCGGCTTTGCCGTCGCATGGAGCTACTGGATCCTGATCTGGGCGGGCAACGGCGCGGTATCGATCGCCGTGGTCAGCGCGCTGAGCGTCCCGTTCCCGGTGCTGGCGGGCGGGGCGCCGGCCTTTGTCACCGCGCTGGTGCTGATCTGGGGGCTGGTCGCGGTCAACATCCGCGGCGTCGCGCTGGCGGGTCGCATCCAGCTGGTCACCGCGGTGATCAAGCTTGCGCCGCTCGTTGCGGTGATCCTCGTCGTGCTGTGGCTGCTGGCGCGCGACGGCGGCGCGGCGGTCGTCGACAATCCGCCGGTGCCGCTCGGCGCCGAGGCGGTGGCGGGCGCGGTGGCGCTGACCTTCTGGGGGTTCCTCGGCGTCGAATCGGCGACGGTGCCCGCCGACAAGGTGCGCGACGCGGCGCGCACGGTGCCGCTGGTGACTCTGCTCGGCACTGCGCTCACCGGCGCGGTCTATGTCCTCGTCGCCGGCGGAATCACGCTGATGATGCCCGCGGGCGAAGTCGCCGCGTCGCATTCGCCGCTGGCGGCGTTCCTCGGCAGCTGGTGGGGCGGCGGCGCGGCGCAGATCGTGGCGGTGTTCGCGGCGGTCAGCGCGCTCGGCACGCTCAACGGCTTCATCCTGCTGCAAGGCGAGATGCCCTGGGCAATGGCCCGGGGCGGGGTGTTCCCAGCCTGGTTCGGCAAGGAAAGCCGCCACGGCACCCCGGCGCGCGCGCATATCGTCTCTGGCGCGCTGGTCACGATCGTGATGGCGCTCAATTTCACCGGCTCGACCGGCGCGCTGTTCGCCGACATCGCGACGATCAGCCTTGCCGCGGGCATGCTGGCCTATTTCGTCAGCGCGCTGGCGGCGCTCAAGCTGCTGTCGGGCGACCGGGCCGTGACGTTCGCGGCAGTGATCGCGGCGGGGTTCGTACTGTGGATGATCTACGGCCTCGGCCTGCACGCGAACCTGTGGGGGCTCGGGCTGCTCGCCTTGGGGTTACCGGTATTCCTGTGGGTTCGGCTCAGATCGGCAGCCACCGCCTGACCAACGAACGATCGCGCAGGATCTCGTGCGCTGCATTGTGCCCCGGCGCGCCGGTCACCCCGCCGCCGGGATGCGTACCCGATCCGCACATGTAAAGCCCCGCAATCGGCCCGCGATAGTCGCCATGCCCGAGCACCGGGCGCGCCGCCCAGAGCTGGTCGAGCGACATGTGCCCGTGCATGATGTCGCCCCCGATCAGCCCGAACTTGCGCTCGAGGTCGAGCGGACTGTGGATCTGGCGCGCGAGGATCGACGCCCTGAAATTGGGCGCGTGCTTGGTCACGGTATCAACAATGTGGTCCGCCGCCGCCTCGCGCTCGTCGTCCCAGCTTCGCCCGCCGGGCAGCACCGGCGCGAATTGCTGACAGAACAGGCTGGCGATGTGCATCCCCGGCGGGGCGAGGCTGTCGTCCACCGACGTCGGGAGCTTCATCTCCACGATCGGTTCGTCGGACCAGCCTTTGGCCTTCGCGCTGGTAAAGGCCGCGTCCATATAATCGAGCGTCGGCGCGATGATGATCCCGGCAGTGTGATGCTCGGCCTTGTCCTTGCCGGGCAGCACGGTGAAATCGGGAAGCTCCGAAAGCGCGACGTTCATGCGGAAGGTGCCCGACCCCGCCTTGAAATTATCCATGCGCCGGGCAAATTCCGGCGTCATGTCGGCGCGGTCGACGAGCTGGCGGTAGAGCAGTGCCGGCCCTACATTCGCTGCGATGATCTTCGCCGCGATCTCCTCGCCCGATTCCAGTCGCACGCCGGCGACCTTGTTGCCGTCGACCAGCACCCGGGCGACCGGCGCCTCGAGGCTGATCTCGACCCCGGCCTCAACGCACGCTTCGGCCATATATTGCGTGATCGCGCCCATCCCGCCGACGCTGTGCCCCCACATCCCCTTCTTGCCGTTGATCTCGCCGAAGACGTGGTGGAGCAGAACATAGGCGCTCCCCGGGCTATCGACGCTGGCATAGTTGCCGACGACCGCGTCGAAGCCGAACGCTGCCTGGATATAGGGATTCTCGTACCAGCTGCCCAGGAAATCGCGTGCCGACTTGACGAACAGGTCCATCACGTCGCGCTGCGCCTCTATGTCCATGCCCGCCAGCCGCCTGCCCTGCGCCGCCGCGGCGAGCAGCGCGCGGATGCCGCCGCCGGCATTGGGCGGGGTCTTTAGCGCCATGTCGCGCAGCACTTCGGCGACGCGTTCGAGCGCTTCCTCATATTTGGGGAAGGTCTCGGCGTCCTTCCGGCTGAAGCGGGCGAATTCGGCCTGGGTGCGCGCCATACCGCCGCCGAGCTTGAGATAGCCGTTGTCGTGCGGGAAGAAATTGCTGATCGTCCGCTCGAGGATCCGCCAGCCGCGCTCGTGCAGCCGCATGTCCTTGATTACCTTGGGACGGAGCAGGCTGACGGTGTAGCTCGCGGTCGAATTGCGGAACCCCGGATAAAATTCCTCGGTCACCGCCGCGCCGCCGACGACGTGGCGCCGCTCCAGCACGCGGACCTTCAAGCCCGCGCGGGCGAGATAGAAAGCGCAGACCAGGCCGTTATGCCCGCCGCCGATGACCAGTGCGTCGTAGCGCTTCATTTTGTATTTCCCCTCCCCATCCAACCGTTCGTGCTGAGCTTGTCGAAGCACCGTTCTTTTCGTCGCGGGAGAAAGAAGAGCGGCCCTTCGACAAGCTCAGGGCGAACGGTCTGATGTCGTTGCATCAAACGCCGTGCGGCCGCCGCGACCAGCCCGGCGCGGGCGCGTGGTGCAGCCTCGCCTCGGGAACGATCGCGCGAACCTTGGCGGCGAAGCTGCGCAGGCACACCTCGCTCGCGCCGATCGGCCCGGCGGTATAGCTCGACGATGCCATGCCCTGCTGGACGCGCTCGATCAGCCAGGTGTCCTCGGCATTGACGACGCGATTGATCCGCCAATTGGCGTAGCGGACCAGCTTCATCTCGCGGCGATCATCCGGCAGCGCGAAGGTCATTTCGCGC
Source organism: Sphingomonas sp. FW306-1B-B10E (assembly GCF_058782005.1). Lineage (NCBI taxonomy): Bacteria > Pseudomonadati > Pseudomonadota > Alphaproteobacteria > Sphingomonadales > Sphingomonadaceae > Sphingomonas > Sphingomonas sp. FW306-1B-B10E. The sequence continues at coordinate 57,918 of NZ_JBYSXG010000013.1, read as the reverse complement.
AGCACGCAGGTCGTCGGCGAGGTCGGCAGCCACTGCATGAAGTCGATCTGGTCGGCGTAGATGTCGAACGCCATGTTCGGCCACAGCTTGTAATAGAGCCAAAGCCGCTGGTTGGCCTCGGGCAAGTGATCGACGTGCGGCAGATGGCGCTGGTAGAAGGCCTCCCAGGGATTGGCCGAGACGCGATCGACGAGGTAGCCCGACATCTTGTCGACCCAGCCCCTTGCCTCGATCGCATAGCTCTTGCCGAACAGCCGGGTCAGCCCGTCATGCGCTACGGGGATGTGGAGATTGTCCGAATAATTGTCGCCGACATTCTTCCAATTGACCGCGCGACTGCGAGTTCGGACGTCGCCGATCCGGCGCATCTCCTCGAAGCGATATGGCGCGATCTCCGCATCATAGGGCGCCATCATCTCGGCGACCGAGGGCCCGCCGTCATCCTCGAGCCGGACAAACACGAAGCCGCGCCAGATCGACAGGTCGACTGGGACCAGCCCGTTCGCCTCCATGTCGAGCGCCGGATAATCGCGCCGCATCGGCACGCCCGAAAGGCGGCCGTCGAGTTCGTAGGTCCAGGCGTGATACGGGCAGACCAGCTTGTGCGCGCAGCCGGCATCGCCCTCGACGATCCGCATCGCGCGGTGGCCGCAGACATTGTGAAAGGTCCGGATCACGCCGTCGCGCCCGCGCAGCGCGACGACATTCTCGCCGAGCAAAGAGAGCGTCCGCCAGTCGCCAGCCTCGGCGAGATCGCTCTCGTGGCACAGGATCTGCCAGGACGGCCGCAGGATGCGCGCGGTCTCGACGCTCAGGAATTCGGCGTCGGTGTAAATCCAGCCGGGCAGCGACCAGTCGGCGTCGGGATCGACGTCGGGGCTTGGCGAGAAAGTGGCGAAGGTTGCCAACACCGGGCTCCGCAATTGCTTGTTGAACGATCGTATAGTAAGCCTCGGCAATGCGCAATCCCGCCTTCACCCGTGCCGAGCCCGATGCCCGCCGGCTGTCGCTTATCGAAGCGACCGCGCGGGTGCTGGCGCGTGACGGCGCGGGCGGCGCGTCGGTGCGTGCGATCGCGCAGGAGGCGGGCGTGTCGCAGGGGCTGATCGCGCACCATTTCGGCGGCGTGAATGCGCTGGTCGCCGCGACTTATGCGCATATCGGCGAGCAGGTGTCGGCGGCGCTCGATGCCGCGGTCGCGGCGGCCGGCGCGGACCCGCGCGCGCGCGTCATGGCCTATGTCGCGGCGAGCTTCGCGCCGCCGATCGCCGACCGCATCTTGCTCGCGACCTGGACCGCGTTCTGGGGGCTGGTGATCGCGCAACCCGCGATCGCGGCGCTCCACGACGCGCAATATGGCCGCTACCGCGCCGAGCTCGAAACGCTGCTCGCCACCTGCGGCCTCGCACCCGCCGCGCGCCGCCGCGCAGCGATCGCGATCACCGCCTTGGTCGACGGGCTATGGCTCGAACTCTGCCTGTCCCCCGAAGTGCTCGACGCCGACGAAGCCCGCGCGATCACCGAAGCGCAGATCGCCGCGCTGCTGGGTGCGCTGGCGCATTAGGGCGGAGGCTCATAAAGGCTGCCAGAGCGAAATGCCCAATTGCGGACATCCCATCCCCTCTCCCCTTGTGGGAGAGGGAGGGAGCCGATGAAATCGGCGGAAGGGTGAGGGGGAGTCGTAGCAGGTTACGTCCCCCTCATCCTTCCCACTCGATTTCATCGAGCGGGCCCCTTCCTTCTCCCACAAGGGGAGAAGGAGCAAGGACTGCTTCCTACCGATCTTGAACGTTCAGCCGTCGCGACGATAGCGGTCGTTTATGGATTCACGACCTACTGTCTCGGCCACGCCGAGGCTTGAAATGTAGGACTTCGCCTGCTTGGCTTCCCCTGGGCTAAGGTCCGCCGCTCTTTGACATAAGGAGGGATGCGACATCCCGCGGGGCATGCTGATGGTGTGACCTTAGCGTGACCTTCCAGCTCTTGATGAGGTCCTTAGGCGTCGTGGACGACCGGCAGGCGCACGACGAAGCGCGCGCCGCTCTCGCTTGGCGCGAGCGAGATACCGCCATGTTCGCCGTGCAGCAGCGACACGGCGATCGCGAGCCCGAGCCCGGTCCCGCCCGCGGCACGGCGGGTGGTGAAGAACGGCTCGAAGATGCGCTCGGCGTCGGCAGGCGCGATGCCGCGGCCGTCATCGGCCACCACGACTTCGAGATCGCCGCCCGCCTGCCGCAGCGCGATCGTCACCGCGCGGGCGCCGGCCTGGCGCGCATTCTCGATCAAGGTGGTGAGCACCATTTCGACCGTCGATGCCTGCACCGCGGCCAGCGGCAATCCCGGCGCGTCCCCCACCCGCACACCGAAATCAGCCCCGTCATGCGCATCGGCAACGCGCCGGATCGCCGCCAGCGCGTCGACCGCGACGCCGGGATCGGGCTGCGCCATGTCGGCGCGCGCGAGATCGAGCAGCCGGGTGACCAATTGCGACAGCCGCGCCGCATCGGCCTTGATGTTGCCGAGGAATCGCTCGCGCTCGGCCGGCGTCATCGTCGCGCCGTGATCCTCGAACAATTCGATCGCGCCCGAGATGCCCGCGAGCGGCGTCTTGAACTCGTGGCTCACCGAAGCGGCGAAATCGCGCAAATAGCGCGAGCGGCGGTCGATCGCCGCGGCCATCGCGCGGAAATTCTCGAACAAGGCGCGGATCTCGATCGCCGCGGTGACCGGCGTGTCGGGCACCGCACCCGTGCCCTTGGCGACTCCGCGCGTCGCCTCGCCGAGCGCCTCGATCGGCCGGGCGATGCCGCGCGACAGCAAGGCGGTGAGCAACAGCAGCACCCCGAAGATCAACGCGATGCCGAGCAGGATCTTGCCGCGATCCTCATAGAGCCCGCGGAACAAGGCGCGCGGCGAGCGCGACAGCAGCAATGCGCCGACCACGCGGCCGTTGACGAGGATCGGCCGGACGTGATGGATGCGCAGCGACGAGGCGCGGCTGAGCCATTCGAACGCGTAACGCTGGCTGTAGCGGCCGTTGGTGCGCAGCACCGTGCCCACCCTGCCCTGCAGCGCCGCCGCCACCTCCGGCACTTGTGCATAGGACCCACCTGCCTCGTGACCGATCAGGACGACGCCGTTGCGGTCGATCAACTGGAGCGAGGCGAGCGTCGTCCGCGCGGTGGCGGCGAGGATCGGATGCAGGCGCTGCGCCATCGCGATCGCATCGGCATCGGGGGGCATGCTGCGTGGCACCGCATGCGGGCGTTCGGGAAGGACGCGGGTGGTGCGCAGGTCGATCGTCGACGCCTCGGCGCGATAAGGCCGCGGGTCGCTCGACCCCGGCGGCGTGCCGGGCCAAAGCGCCTGTGCCGCGCCGGCCAGCGCCGCGCCCTGGGCGATCAGTTCGGCCTCGGTCTGGCGGACCAGGGTGTTCTCGTAGACGCGCAGAAACAGCGCCCCCACCCCGGGCAGCGCCGCGGTAAACAACAAGGTGCCGAACAGTATCGTCCGCAGCTTGAGCGCCGGCCAGTGGCGCTTGAGGATCGTCTTGAGCGCAGCGATCACGCCGCCGCGCCCGTGCAGCTCCCGATCCGGTAGCCGACGCCGGCGCGCGTCTCGATCACGTCGGTGGCGCCGACGCCGGCGAACTTGCCGCGCAGGTTGCGGATATGGCTGTCGATCGTGCGGTCGGTCACTGCGAAGCCGGGACCGTGGAGCCGGTCGATGATCGCGTCGCGGCTGAACACCTTGGCCGGCATCACCGCGAGCGTGCGCAGGATCGAGAATTCGGTGACCGTCAGCGCGACCTCTGTCCCCGCCCAGGTCGCGCGCCAGCCGTCGATATCGAGCGCGAGCCGGCCATGCTCGATCCGCCGCCCCTCGTCGGTCTCTGGCGGCCTGGCGCTCGCCCGGCGCAGGATCGCCATTGAGCGCGCCACCACCTCGCGCGGCGAGAAGGGCTTCACGACATAATCGTCCGCGCCGAGCTCGATCCCGAGCACGCGGTCGATCTCGTCGTCGCGCGACGACAGGAACAGGATCGGCAGGTCGCCCGCGGCGCGCAGCCGCCGGCAGGTCTCGAGCCCGTCCATCCGCGGCATGTTGATGTCGAGCACGACCAGGTCGACGCGCTGCCGCTCCGCCAGGTCGAGAACCGCCTCGCCGTCGTCCGCCTCCACCGTGTCGAGACCCGCCTTGGCAAAGGCGAAGGCGAGCAACTGGCGAATGTGCGGATCGTCGTCGGCGATCAGGATGGTGCGCGGCATGGGGCACATGATCATCGCGCAGCCTCGTTCGTCAATGCCGGCTGGGGCAGGACTTGCGCGGCGAGCGGCTCGGTCGGCGCGGGCGCGGGCTCGACTGGTGCGGGCGGCGGGCGCAGTGCCCCGCCGCAATCGCGTCCGGTCGGGCCTTCCGCTGGCGCGGCGCGCAGCTTGTGACCGGCCAGCATTGCCCGCACTTGCTTCAGACGCCGCGCATTGCGCCACGTCCAATTGCCGCCAGATTGTCCATCGATTGTCTGCATCAGCGCGCTGTGACGAACCCAGGCCACGCGCTCGGCGAAGTCGGGCTGCAGGTCATGGCGCAGTTCGAGCGCGACCAGTGATGTGAGCGCCGACGGCCCGAGCTCGTTCAGATAACACAGGTCGAGCGCGGCGCCTTTGCCACCGACCTCGCTGGCGTGGCGGACATTCCATGCCGCGGCGGTCGATCCCAGCCCAACCATCGTGCACCCGGCGAGCACGACGAGCGCCGCGGCGGCGTTGGCATTGATCAACCACGCCGCGCTATGTCCACGCAGTATCCGCCAGACGATCAGCACCAGCCCGAGCGCGACCAGCGCCATCCACAACAAGGCGGCAATGCGCAGCCCGGTGAGGGAGTAGACCTCGATATAATCCACCGTGCGCAGGATGCTCGAGGCTACGAGCAGGACGTTTTGCGCGATCCATAGCACCACCAGCCGCCGGATCGCCGGCACCGCCGCGGTGGCCGAACCGGGCCGCAGCGCGACGAGGACGAACAGCCCCGCGAGCAGCGCCGTGACGATCAGCGGATAGGCGCCGCGATGCGCGTAATCGGCCAGGCTCACGCCCTCGGGCAGCGGCGCCCCGCTCCACAGAAAGGCGAGGTCGAGCCCATTCTGCAGGGCGAACAGCGCATTGAACGTGATCAGCGCGAGCTGCACCGATCCGATCGTGACTCCGGGCAGCGCCAACGGCGTCCCCGGCGACGACACCAATTCCGGGAGGCGGACCCGGCGCGGACGCAGGGTCGCCCAGACTGTCGTCGCGAGCATCCCCCAGAACAGAAAGCGGGCAATCGCCGCAGCGTCGAAACTTGGCATGCCGATGCGGGCGAGCGCATCGCCGATCACCGGGTTGGCGCTGGCGAACAAGGCGAGGAACACGGCGCCGCCGATCAGCGGCAGCGGCAACAGCGGCAGGATCTTCTGCTTCGGCAGGTTGCGGCCGAGCGGACGGCGGAGCCGGATCAGGTCCGCCCAGGGACCGACCGTGCTGGTGAGCCCGTGCAGGATCAGCCGCAGCACCCAGCGGCCGGCATGCTCGAAGCGGGACGTGCGCGGCAGCAGCACCGCCATCGTCAGGCTGGTCCAGAATAGGACCAGCGCAAGCAGCCCGGGCGCGTAAAGCAGCGGCACCGCGAGCAGCAATGCCGCGATGATCGCGATCCAGCTGCGCCGGTCGCGCCATGCCGTCGGGGTGAGCGCAAAGGTCGCGATCGTCCAGGCGAGCGCGGCGATTCCGAGCGTGGACCCGACGCCCTGCCGGACCCAGAATAGTTGATCAGCCAGCACCACCAAGGCGCCCGCGGCGAGCACCTTGGCAATGAAACTCGACGATATTCGCAGCAGCATCGGAAGCTCCCTTTCAGTCGGGGAGCTTCCTGACGCCTCGCTGTGCCGGTCGTGCGGTGGTCGGCGTCAGCCTATGGTGGGGATGCCGTGCAGATCCGGTGCAGACGGTCAGTGGAGCGAGGCACTTGCCTCGCGCCGCAGGATCGGCGCGCGTCCGGCGACGAACGCGAAGACGCACAGCGCCGCATAGCAGGCCGCCGGGACGATCAGCGCGAAGGCGTAACCGTGCTTGTCCGAGACCATCCCGACCAGCAGCGGCAGCAACGCGCCGCCGACGATCGCAGTGCAGAGCAGCCCCGAGGTCGATTCGACGGTCCCGGTCGAGCGCTCGAGCGTCAGCGTGAAGATCACCGGGAACATGATCGAGTTGAACAGTCCGATGGACAGCGCGACGAAGCCCGCGGTCACCCCGCCGATCGCGAAGACATAGAAGCACATCGCCGCGGCGATGGCAGTGAACAAAGCGAGCAGCAGGTGCGCGCGGACCATTGCGAGCAGCGCCGAGCCGATCGCGCGGCCGACCATCGCGCCGAGCCAATAGAGTGCGACGGCCTTGCCGGCCTCCTGGAGCGACACGCCGGGTACACCGTCGCTACCCATGAGGTAGCCGAGCACGGGGACGCTGAACGCCGCGTCCGACTGGCCCCATACCCCGTTGCTGTTGAGCAGGAACGCCATCTGCGTGCCGATCGAGACTTCGGCACCGACATAGAGGAAGATCGCCAGTCCGCCGAACAGCGCCCAGGGCGAACTGAGCGCCGAGAACAGTCCGGCGGTCGACGCGGCCGGCGGTGCGGCATCGGTGACGACGCGGCGGCTGAGCCAGAAGAACAAGGCAAGCGCGGCGATCAGCCCGCAGATCCACAGATAGGCCGAATCGATCCCGGCGAGCGCGTTGGCGCGCACCGCCTCGGTGATCACTTCGCCCTTCTTGACCTCTACGCCCTTGAGGAAGAGGTGCGCGCCGAGCAGCGGGCCGAGAAAGGTACCGAAGGAATTGAAGGTCTGACTGAGCGTCAGGCGAAGATGGCTGCGGCGCGGATCGCCCAATGCCGCCGCGAGCGGATTTGCGGCGACCTGGAGGATGGTGATCCCGCTGGCGAGAATGAACAGCCCGAGCAGCACCAGAGTGAACACCGCAAGGTTGGCCGCGGCAAGCATCACCAGGCAGCCGGCGATCATCAGCCCCAGCGCGATGAGGATGGTCGGGATCGACTTGGCGCGTGACAGCAAGGCGGCTGCGGGGAACGACATCACGCCGTAAGCGATGAAGAAGGCGAACGCCGCCGCCTGCGCCTGCAGGTTGGTGAGCGTGAAGATGCCCTTCACCGATGCGACCAGCGGATCGATCAGCGAGGTGATGAACCCCCAGGCGAAGAACAATGTCGTCACCGCGGCGAATGCCAGCGTGGTTCGAGAGCTCGTACGCGCCAAGGCCTTATCCTTCCTGATGTCGCGAGCGCCGTGCCGCGCCCGCATTTCTTATGTTTGGTTGGCTAATTTGCACGGCTTTGCCGGCTTGGCCAGCAGCGTCGTCGCTCACGCGACGTGCACCGCGGCGGCGGCCAGCGCGATCGAGCCGAGCGGCCCCGCCATGTCGCCCAGTGCTGGCTTGGTGACGTAATGCCCGCCCTCGGGCATCTGCATATAGCCGTTGAGGCTGTCGAGCAGGCGTTGCTCGATCCGCGCGAGCAGATGCGGCTGCGCGGTGAGCACGCCGCCGCCGATCGCGATGCGGCGCGGGGCAGCGCCGCAGACCAACGCATGCGCCATCGCGGCGATATAGCCGACGATCGGCTCCCACACCGGATCGTCCTCGGCCAGCTCGGCGACGGTCCGGCCCGCGAGGCGCGACACCAATGCCGAGCCCGAGGCCAGCCCCTCGACGCAGTCGTCGTGATAGCCGCAAACGCTGGGGTGATCGTCCGAAACGAGCCTCGGCACGCGCATGTGCCCCCATTCGCCATGTGCGAAGCCGCGGGTGGGCTTGCCGTGGACGACCAGCCCGACGCCGACGCCGGTGCCTATCGTCACATAAGCGAAGTCGTCCATTCCCTTGCCGCAGCCCCAGGCGATCTCGGCCAGCGCCGCGCCATTGACGTCGGTATCGAAGCCGACCGGCACGTTGAACGGCGCCGATAGCACGCCGCGGACATCGGTGCCCGGCCAGCGCGGCTTGTTGGTCGCGAGGATCTGGCCGTAGCGCGGCGAGCGCGTGTCGAGCTCGATCGGCCCAAACGAGGCGATGCCGAGCGCGGCGAAGCCGTGCTCCGCGTGCCATTCGTGCAGGATCGCGAGCAACGCCGGCAGCGTATCCGCCGGGCTGGTGGTCGGCACGGTGCGCTGATCGAGCACGCGATCGGGCCCGAACGCCAGCGTGCACACGCATTTGGTGCCGCCCAGTTCGACGCCCGCATAGGGTCGTTCGCCCGTCACAGCGCCGTCCGAAACGCTCACTTCACCGGACGACGGCAAACCGTTCGACATTCCCCCTCCATTCGCGGCTATTGTCCGCCTGAGAATCCTTGGGCATGTACAGGCCCAGAGCCGGCATTAATAATGCAAATTACATAATTCAACGGCCGAGGAGAGGATTGCGATGAGAGCAACCGAGGGCAAGCCGAATCCATCTGCGGTGATCGCCGCAAGCCTTGCGGGGCTTTTGTTCGGATTCGATACCGCGGTGATCGCCGGGGTGACCGAGGCGCTGCGCGGGACCTTCGACCTGTCGGCGGCGCAATTGGGTGCGGCGGTATCCGCCGCGCTGATCGGGACGTTGGTCGGCGCGCTCGGCGCGGGCCGGCCCGGCGATCGTTATGGCAGCCGCAACATCCTGTTGTGGATCGCGGTCGCGTACATCGTGTCGGCGCTCGGCTCGGCACTCAGCAGCGGGCTGGCGATGCTCGTCGCCTTCCGTTTCCTCGGCGGGCTCGCGATCGGCGGATCGTCGGTCCTGGCGCCGGTCTATATCGCGGAGGTCAGCCCAGCCGATCGCCGCGGCATGCTGGTCGGCTTCTTCCAGTTGAGCATCGTGCTCGGGATTCTCGGCGCCTATGTCAGCAATTTCCTGATCGGGTCGGCGACCGAGGGTGACTTTGCCTGGCGGCTCAAGCTCGGCGTTGCGGCGGTCCCCGCCCTGCTCTTCCTCGCCTTGATGCTGCGCGTGCCGCAGAGCCCGCGCTGGCTGTTCCACCGCGGCCGCACCGACGAGGCGAGAGCGGCGATCGAGACGCTGGCGATGGGCGAGCCCGACACGTTGTTCGACCAGTTCTCCCAAGGCGCCACCGCCACCGGCGACGCCCGGCTCAGCTGGCGCCGGCACCACCGTCCGATCCTGCTCGCAGTCGCGCTGGCGATGTTCAACCAGCTCTCGGGGATCAACGCGATCCTCTATTATCTTGGCGACATCTTCGCCGCCGCGGGCTTCGACAAACTGTCTTCGGACCTCCAGGCAGTGGCGATCGGCGTCGCCAATCTCTTCGCGACGATGCTCGGCATGGCGATCATCGATCGCGTCGGCCGCAAGCCGCTGCTGCTCATCGGCGCGATCGGTACCGCAGTCGCGCTGGCGGCGGTGGCGGCGATCTACTCGACCGGTCAGGGACAGCACTTGCTGCTGCCGGCGTTGATCGGCTTCATCCTGTTCTTCGCGATCTCGCAGGGCGCGGTGATCTGGGTCTATCTGTCGGAGATTTTCCCCACGGCGGTCCGCGCACGCGGACAGGCGCTCGGCAGCGCGACGCATTGGGGGATGAACGCGCTGATCGCCTTTGGCTTTCCAATAGTGGCACAATATACCCAGGCCGCGCCGTTCTGGCTGTTCGCTGGCGCAATGCTGGTGCAGGCTGTAGTGATCTGGCGCTATTTCCCCGAAACCCGCGGCGTGACGCTGGAGACGATGGAAAGGACGGTCGAGGGTCGAGGATGACAGGCATGCAAATGACGGTACGGACTGCTGGTAGTGTACCCCTTCCGGCAGCGCCGGCCGACGCGGCAACACCCTCCATCCACTGCGCGACCGCGCACGCATGACGGCGGCGCCCCGCGAACGCCCGCGTCTTTCGGGTACCAATCTCGAGCGTGCCGCCGACCATAACCAGCGCGTGACGCTGCACGGCATCCGCGTGCTCGGACCGCTGACCCGCGTCGAACTCGCCGGCCTCACCGGGCTGACCGGGCCGGCGATCGCCAACATCACCAAGCGCCTGCTCCAGGACGGGCTGATCGAGGAAGCGGGGCAGCGCCGCGGCGGGCGCGGCCAGCCGCCGACCAAGCTCGTCGTGCGCGCCGACGCCTGCTATTCGATCGGCATCAACGTCGACCGCGACCATATCACGATCGTGCTCGTCGACTTCTCGGGACAGACGCTGATCCGCGTCTCCGAGGAGGTCAATTTCGCGCTCCCCGATCACGTCCGCGGGCTCTACCGCCGCTCGATCAAGAACATGCTGCGCAAGGCCAAGGTCGACGTCGCCAAGGTCGTCGGAATCGGCGTCGCGGTCCCCGACGATCTCGGGCTGGTCGACCTGCCGGGCCGCCCCGCCGATTATGCGACCTGGGACAGCGTCGACATCGCCGACCTGTTCAGCGAACCGCTGCGGCTGCCGGTGTTCGTCGAGAACGACGCCGCCGCCGCAGCGATGGGCGAGATGCAATTGGGCCTCGGCCAGAAGAACAACAGCTTCTTTTATGTGCTGATCTCATCGGGGCTCGGCGGGGGACTGGTCGTCGACGGCTCCTATCTGCGCGGCGCCGACGGGCGCAGCGGCGAGCTCGGCTTCATGCGCGCCGCCAACGGCGCGGCGCCGGGCGAGCAGGTCCAGCAGACGGTGTCGCTGTCGGGGCTCGCGCGGCACCTCGAGCAGAATGGCTGCCATCTCGCCGACGTGATGGGCGACGCCGATCCGGGCGACGCGACCAAGGCCTGCGTCGCGGCGTGGATCGAGGATGCGGCACAGCGGCTGACGGTGCCGCTCGATGCGATCAACTGCCTGATCAACCCCGCCGCAGTGCTGGTTGGCGGCCGGCTGCCGACTGCGATCCTGGAGCGGCTGGCGGAGCGTGCCAACGAATTAATGCGCAGTCACGCCGGGACGCTCCCGACGCTGGCGCCGGTCATCCGCGCGGCGCTGTCCGAAGACGCGCCCGCGGTCGGCGCGGCGATCCTGCCATTCAGCCACTTCCTTCTCCCCAAGCAGGCGGCGCTGTGGAAAGCTAGCGCTTGATCAGACTCCCTCTCCCATCGGGAGAGGGAGGGAGCCGATGAAATCGGCGGAAGGGTGAGGGTGAGCGGGATGCACTCGCTGTCACCCACCCTTCCCTCTCCCGATGGGAGAGGGAGATTTATTACCCCGCCGCTCGCCCGAACGAAGGCGGCCGATCCGCCTTGGCGGTGCCGAAGCGCGAGGGCTTGCGGCCCATGACGAACTTCAGCTCGCCGCCCTTCGCCAATTCGGCGTGGCTTATCCAGTTCTTCGTCCAAGGCTTGCCGTTCCAGCGCAGCGACTGGACATAAGGCGCATCGGGCGCGTTGCCGCGGGCGACGACGCGTAGCGTCCGCCCATGCCCTAGCTGCACCTCGCTGCGATCGAACAAAGGCGAGCCGAACACGTACACGCCGCTCACCGGATCGACCGGATAAAAGCCCAATGCGCTCAGCACGAACCATGCGCTCATCTGGCCGCAATCGTCGTTGCCGATCTCGCCGTCGGGGTCGGCCTTGTACATCTCGGTGCACAGTCGGCGGATCATCGCCTGGGTCTTCGCCGGGGCGCCGGCAAAGGCGTAGAGATAGGCGGCATGGTGGTTGGGCTCGTTGCCATGCGCATATTGCCCGACCAGCCCCGAAATGTCCGGCGGCGCATTCTCGGGCAAGGTCGACGGCGCGTTGAACAGTGCGTCGAGCTGCGCCTCGAACGCCGCGTCGCCGCCGAAATGCGCGATCAGGCCGTGGACGTCGTGCTGGTTGAGGAAGGTCGCCTGCCAGCCATTCGCCTCGGTATAATCGCGATGCTTCTTGGGTTCGTGGCCGATCTGGATCGGATCATAGTCCGCCCACCATTTGCCGTCGGAGAAACGCGGCCGCGCGAAGCGGACCGACGGATCGAGCACGTTGCGGTAGTTGCGGCTGCGCTGGCGCAGCGTCTCGGCATCGTCCTTCGCCCCCGCCGCATCGGCGAGCACCGCCATCGCCCAATCGTCATAGGCATATTCCTGGGTGCGGCTGACCGATTCCCAGATCTTGTCGGCGGGGATATAGCCGAGGTCGTAATAATAACCGCGGCCGAGCGAGCCGTCGCTGTCCTTGAAAGTGCGATCGAAGGCGCGGCGGCGGATATTGGGCCAGGCGGCGGCATAATCGGCCTTGATGCCCTTGGCGCAGGCCTCGGCCATCACCGACACCGAGTGCCAGCCGATCATGCAGCCGGTCTCGACGCCCTGGAGCTGCCAGACCGGCGGGCCGTACGGGCTCTGCTGGGTCTGGCGGACGAGATCGCGGGTGAACATCGCCGCGCGCTCGGGCTGGACCAAAGTGAGCAGCGGATGCAGCGCGCGATAAGTGTCCCATAGCGAATAGGTGCTGAAGGCGGGCGTGTCGGCGGGTGCCTGGTGGACCTGGCGGTCCATCCCGACATAGCGCCCATCGCGATCGGTGAACAAGGTCGGCGCGAGGAAGCAATGGTAGAGCGCGCTCGCCATGATCGTGCGCTGGTCCGGCGTGCCACCCTCGACGCGGACGCGGCTGAGTTCGTTCGCCCAGGCGCGGCGCGCGGCCTTGGCGGTGCCGTCAAAGTCCCAACCGGGCGCTTCGGCCGCGAGCGCGGCCTTCGCCCCGGCGACATCGATCGCCGAAATGCCGGTCTTCACCAGGATCGGCGCGCCGCCGGCTTCGTCGAAGAACAATGCCGCCTTGAGCTTGTTGCCGGTAACGCCCTTGGCGCCGGCGGGCTTATTCTCATCGCCGAAGAATTCGACGCGGCTGGGCTTGCGCGAAAGCTGCAGCGCGAAGTGAATCTGGCGGCCCTTGGCCCAGCGGTGCACGCGACGGCTGCCGGTGAGCACGCCGTCCGCGTCGATCGCCAGCGAAGCCTGGTCGATGATCGTGCCCTTGTCCCACACGTCGAGGATCATGTGGGCGAAGTCGATCAGGATGTGCCCGGCGCCCTTCGGGAAGTGATAGCGGTGGAGCCCGGTCCGCTCGGTGACGGTCAGCTCGGCGAGCACCCCGGATTCGAGCTTGACGCGGTAATAGCCGGGCTCGGCATGTTCCTCCGAGAAACGCTGGCGATAGCCCTTGTCGGGGTCGTCGAGCTTCCCCGGATCGAGCTCGAGCGGCCCCCGCGTCGGCACCACCAGCACGTCGAGCATGTCGCCGATGCCGGTGCCCGACAGATGGGTGTGCGAGAAGCCCATGATCGAGGTGTCGGTGCGGTGATAGCCCGAGCAGGCGTCCCAGCGGCTGTTGTCGGTATCGGGGCTCAGCTGGACCATGCCGAACGGCAGCGACGCGCCCGGGAAGGTGTGGCCGTGGCCGCCCGTGCCGATGAACAGGTCGGGACTGGTCGCGGCGACCCGCAGCTTTGTCTGCGCGACGCCAGGCGCGGCAGTGGTCAGCGCGGCGAGACCTGCGCCTGCGAGGAGTTGGCGACGATTGGCGGTGATCATTTCGAATTCCTCGAACCTTCGTGTTCCTCCCCGGAACGGGGGGGACCATGCGCAGCATGGTGGAGGGGGCGTGCCGCAAGCGGATCGCGCGCGGAGAGGCCCCCCCCCCCCCCCCCACCACGCCCTTCGGGCGCGGTCCCCCTCCCCGTTCCGGGGAGGATCGCCGCACCGTGCCGTCAGAGTTTCTGCCCTAGCAGCGCGGGCGCGCGCTTCTCGACGTCGAGGATCAGGTCGCCGAACAGTCCGTTCGCCCAGGCGAACCAGCTGCGCGTGAACTTGGCCGGATCGTCCTTGTGGAAGCTCTCGTGCATGAAGCCCGTGCCGCCATGCGTCGCCTTGAGCTTGCTGACGCACTCACGCAGCACCGCCGGATCATCGGTGAGGATGCCGCGGGTGATGATCGACATCGGCCAGATCATGTCCATGCCGACATGCGGCCCGCCGATCCCCTCGGCCGCGCTGCCGGCGAAGAAATAGGGGTTGCGCGGGCTCCAGGCGAGCGCGGCGGTGCGCCGGTAGAGCGGATCGTTGCGCTCGGCGGCGCCGAGCAGGGGCAGGCCCGACAGGCTGGGCACGTTGGCGTCGTCCATGAAGATCGCATTGCCATAGCCGTCGACTTCGAACGCCCAGACCTCGCCGCCTTTGCCGTCGGGCATCTTGCCATAGGTGTCGAGGGCCTGGCGAACCTCGGCGGCGAGCGCCTCGGCATCCGCCGCGGCGGCGGTATCGCCGCGCGCCTCGCGCAGCACGGTCGCGAGCATGCGCAGCGCCGAGACTGCGAACAGGTTCGACGGGATCAAGAAGGGATAAACGCACGCATCGTCGGAAGGGCGGAAACCTGAATGGATCAGCCCGACCTTCTTGGTCGGCGCGCCATAGCCGCCGAACATCAGGGTCTCGGTCGGCGAGGTGTCGAGGCGCTGGAAGCGATAGCCGCCGGGGCCGTTCTTGCGCTGCTGGTCGCGCAGGGTCGCCACGGCGAGCGCCATGCCCTTGGCCCAGAGATCGTCGAACGGCGCCTTGTCGCGCGTGTGCGTCCAATAAGCGTGGGCGAGGCGCATCGGATAGCAGAGCGAGTCGATCTCGTACTTCCGCTCGGCGACGCCGGGGCGCATCTCGGTCCGGTCGTTGATCGCCGGCAGATTCGACTTCGCCGCCGGATCGCGGGTGAAGGCATTGGCATAGGGATCGATCAGAATGCAGCGCGCCTGGCGCTGCATCGCGCCGTGGAACAGCCGGCGAAGGTCGGCGTCCTTCGGCGTTAGGTGGACATAGGTCTGGAGCTGCGCCGAGCTGTCGCGCAGCCACATCGCGTCGATGTCGCCGGTGATCACGAAGGTGTCGGGTTTACCGTCGACTTCGCCGACCGTAACCGTCGTGTCGAGGGTGTTCGGATAGCAATTCTCGAACAGCCAGGCGAGCTCGGGATCGGCGATCTTCTTCTTCACCCGCGCGATCTCGGCCTCGACTGCCTTGCTGGTGAAGCGGCGCTCCGCCCTGGGCGGGCGCTTCGAGACGAAGCCCTCCGCCGCCAGCGCGCGTATCGGCAGCGCGGTTGCGGCAGCGAGCGCGCCGGTGCCAGCGATCAGTTCACGACGGTTCATTTACGCTCTCCAGGTACACTCATCGAGAAGGGCGCGTCCGCCTTGGCGGCGCCCCATTGCTGGTTCGGGGTCGGCCCCATCACGAAGCGCAGGGTGCCGCCGGCCTGCAGCGCCTGGCGAGTCAGCCAGGTCTTGTCGTGGCGCTGGCCATTGAAGGTGACCGACTGGATGTAGACGTTCTTGGCGCTGTTGTTGACGCCCTCGATCGTCAGCACCTTGCCGGTCGGCATCGTCACCCGGACCTTCTCGAACAATGGGCTGCCGATCGCATATTGGCCGACGGTCGGGGTGACCGGATAGAAGCCCAATGCCGAGAACACGTACCAGGCCGAAGTCTGGCCATTGTCTTCGTCGCCCGGATAGCCGTCCGGTGTCGCCGAATAGAGCTTGGTCATCACGTCGCGGACGTGCTTCTGCGCCTTCCACGGCTGGCCGGCCCAGTCATAGAGGTAGATCATGTGCTGGATCGGCTGGTTGCCATGGGCGTACTGGCCCATGTTGACCACCTGCATCTCGCGGGTCTCGTGGATCACCGAGCCGTAATAGCTGTTCTCGAACAAGGGCGGCAGCGTGAAGATCGAGTCCAGCCGGTCGGTGAATTTCTTGTCGCCGCCCATCAGGTCGATCAGCCCCTGGACGTCCTGCATCACCGACCAGCTGTAATGCATCGAATTGCCTTCGGTGAAGGCATCGCCCCAGGCATAGGGATTGAACGGCGCCATCCAGCTGCCGTCCTTGTTGCGTCCGCGCATCCAGCCCGATTCCGGATCGTAGAGCTTGCGGTAGTTCTGCGCGTGCGCGGCGTATTTCTGCGCGTCCTCGGTCTTGCCCAATGCCGCGGCAAGCCGCGAGAGCGAGAAATCGGCGGTGGCATATTCGAGCGTGCGCGCGGCGCTCTCGTTGATGCCGACATTGTACGGGACGTAGCCGAGCTGGTTGTAATATTCGACGCCTTCGCGCCCGACCGCGCCGACGACGTCGCCGCGCTTGTCGCGCGGGCGCCCCTCCGAAGTCGTCGCGTTCTTGACCATCGCCTCGTACAAGGTCTCGACGTCGAAGCCGCGGACGCCGTTGAGATAGGCGTCGGCGATGAGGTTGGCCGAGTTCGAGCCGATCATGACGTCGCGATGGCCGGGGCTCGCCCATTCGGGCAGCCAGCCCGATTCCTTATAGGTGTTGACCAGCCCCTGCATGATCTGGCTGTCGAGCTCGGGATAGACGAGCGCGAACCACGGGAACACCGCGCGCCACGTGTCCCAGAAGCCGTTGTCGGTAAACAGCGGGCCATCATGGAGCTTACCGTCATAGGGGCTGTAATGGACGGTCTTCCCCGCGGCATCGACCTCGTGGAACATGCGCGGGAATTGCAGCATGCGGTACAGCGCGGAATAGAAGACCCGGCGATTGTCGATATTGGGGTCGCTGACCTGGATTCGCTCGAACTCGCGCTCCCACGCCGCCTTGGCCTTGGCCTCGGTCGCGTCATAGCTGTCGCGGCCGATCTCCCGCGCGAGGTTGCGCTCGGCCTGATCGAGGCTGATGAACGACGAGGCAACCTTGACCGCGACCTGCTCGCCGTCGCGCGTCTTGAAGCTGACCACCGCGCCGGCGCGGCCGTCCTCGCGGGTCAGCGCCGCGCTGAGCTGGCCGTTGCTGTCCCAGGTGCGGGTGGTGTCGAAATCCTTGTCGAACTCGGCGACGAAGTAATTCTTGAAATTGTCGGGCACGCCGCCGTGATTGTTGCGGACATAGCCGGTGATCCGGCGCCGCGCCGGATCGATCTTGACCATCGCACCGCCATTCTGGCCGTCGAGAATGATGTGCGCGTCGTCGCTCTTGGGGAAAGTGAAGCGGAACTGCGCGGCGCGGTTGGTCGGCGCGACCTCGGCAGTCACGTCATAATCGGCGAGATAGACCTTGTACTTGTACGGCCGCGCTTCCTCGGCCTTGTGGCTGAACCAGCTCGCGCGGTCCTCCTGCCCGATCTTGAGCGCGCCGGTCTCGGCGAACAGCGCGAAGACGGCATAGTCGTTCATCCACGGGCTGGGCTGGTGGGTCTGCTTGATGCCGTTGATCTTCTCGGCGTCGTAGGTGTAGCCCCAGCCGTCGCCCATCTTGCCGGTGACCGGGGTCCAGAAGTTCATCCCCCACGGCACCGCGACCGCGGGATAGGTGTTGCCGTAGGATAGCCCGTGGCTGGAATCGGTGCCCATCAAGGGATTGGCGAGGTCGACCAGCGCTTCCCTCTGCGCGGTCTGGGCCTGGACGGCGATGCCGGGCAGGCAGAGGCCGGTGGTCGCGAGAAGCGCGACTGCGCCGCGCAGCGATCGAGCAAAACTCTTCAAGGCAACTCTCCCCCTTAGCTGTTCCCCGGCGAAGGCCGGGGTCCAGTTGCAATGCCATCGAGATGGCAGCCATTCAGATCATACGACGCCGAGACTGGGCCCCCGCCTTCGCCGGGGAACAAGCAGGCTCCAGTCGAAACGAAGCGCTTCATCGCGCGCGCCCCAGCGGATGCGGCGCGACGCCTTCGTTGGTCATCACCACCGGCCGAATCGTGCCGTCGGCGTTGAACACCATCCGGTCGAGCGCGAGCTGACGGCGCTCGCCGCGGTCTTCGCTGAGCGGGCGGCGGTGATAGGCGATCACCCATTCGTCGGTGCCGGGAACGTTGACCACCGAATGGTGCCCTGCCCCGCGCGCGATCTTGAAATCCTGCTGGAGGATTTTGCCCATCGGCTTGAACGGGCCGTTAGGGCTCGGCCCCATCGCATAGGCGACGCTGTAATCGGGGCCGGTCCAGCCGCCCTCGGACCACATTAGATAATAGACGCCCTTGCGCTCGATCACGAACGAGCCCTCGACATAGCCGGGGGGCGTGATCTCCTTGAACAGCGAGCCGTCCGCATGCGGGACGATCGACTTGAGGTCCTTGCTCAGCTTGACGACGTTGCAATGCTGCCAGCCGCCGTAGAAGAGATAGACCTGCCCATCCTTGTCGCGGAAGGCGAAGGGATCGATCGGCTGCGCGCCGTTGTGGAACTGGCCGATCAGCGGCTTGCCGATCGCGTCCTTGAACGGCCCGCCGGGCGTATCGCTCACGGCGAGTCCGATGCCGCCCAATTCGCCATCCTTCTGGATGTCGTTGGCGCTGAAGAACATGTAATATTTACCGTTCGCCGCGATCACCGAGGGCGCCCAGATCGCGAAGGCCGCCCAGGCGGCATCCTTCACGTCGAAGACATGTTCATGCTTGGTCCAATGGACCAGGTCGGGTGACGAGAAGGCATTGAAGAAGGTCTGGATGCCGTAGGACGGGCGGACCATCTTCTGCTTGCGCAATTCGGTCTGCGCAGGCGTGAAGCCCGGCGAGACATCGGGCACTGCGCCGTGATCCGAATAGGTCGGATAGATCCAGTAACGGTCGCCGAAGGCGTGGATCTCGGGATCGGCATACCAGCCCGGCACGACCGGATTGGGCGCCGGCGCCGAACCGGCGAGGAGCAGAGCCGCCGCGGTGGCGAGGCCGGTGAGTATCTTGCGCTTCATGCCGCCTGTTCCCGCGAAAATGTTGCGCCGGTGTGGCCGGCTTGTCGCATGAAATCGGCCCCCGGAGAAAGATGGAGGTGACCCGCGGAACGGGTCACCTCCTGAGTAGCCTTGGGGGGCTTAACGTGCGTGCGTCAGCAGTGCCGACGCCTCAGAACTTGTACGCGAGGCCGAGATAGGCGCGGCGACCCGAATATTCGTTCGAGAGGAAACGCGCCTTGGTATCGTTGCCGAGGTGATAGCGCTGCTCCGACTTGGTCAGGTTGATCACCGAGGCGGTCAGCTGGAGATTGTCGAAGAAGCTGTAGGACGCGTTGAGATCGACCTGCTCATAGGGATCGCCATAGGCGTTCAGGCCCGACTGGATCCCGCCGACGGTCTCGCCCTTGCGATTGTACGAAGCGCGCAGCAGCACCTTGTCAGTCTCGAAGAAGACCGACCCGTTGATCTGCGTCTTGGCGCTGCCGACGAGCGGCGACGTGCCCACCTTCGTGCCATTGAGCGTCACGTCGGCGACCGAGGTGTCGTTATAGGTGAAGTTGACCTGCGCACCCAACCCGAAGGGCAGCGTGTGCTGGGCATAGACTTCGATACCCTGCGAGACCGCCTTCGACCCGTTCGCCTGGGTCGAATATTGCTGCACGGTCACTTCCTGGCCAGCGACTTCGGACTGGATGTCCAGCACGAGCGGGACGATGAAGTCCTTGACGTCCTTGCGGAACGCCGTCGCGCCGATCACCGAGCCGCGCTGGAAATACCATTCCACGCCGGCGTCATACTGCCAGGCATTGAACGGCTTGAGATCGAAATTGCCGCCGCCGCCGAACCAACCCGGCAGCGCGCCGAACTGGCGACGGTCGAAGACGAACTCGTCCGAGTTAAAGGTCAGCGAACGTGCGCCGGCGAGATCGCCATAGCCCGGCCGGGCAATGACCTTCGACGCCGCCGCGCGGAACAGCAGGTTCGGCGTGACGTCCCACGAGATGTTAAAGCTCGGCAGCCAGTCGGTGTACTGCTTGCTCTCGCTGTTCGGACTGAACACCTTGACCTGGCGGGCCGGCGTACCCGTCGCCGGATCGCCATCGCGCGGAATGACCTGGCAGTTGCCGTCGGGGCCGACCGGCACGTTCGGATCGAACGGACCCGCCGGACCATTGCGGCAATAGTCCCGCTCATAAGTGATGACGTCGGTCGAGACGCCGGACTGCTTGGTGTTCGCGACGCGCAGGCCGATATTACCGCGCACCGGTCCGCTCTTGAAGTTGAGTTGGGTATAGCCGGCCCAGATCTTCTCGCGGATGTCGTACTGGTTCTCGGGCTCGTCCACCCGGATCGGACCGCTATAGGTCGCGTTCAGATAATCGAGATAGTTGGGCACGTTGAACGCCGGGAACACGGTGGTGGTGAACCCGCCCGCGATGTTCCCGATCGGCTTGCTCAGGAAGAAGTCGGGCTGCGTGACCGCGGCGCCGCTGGTATCCTGATAGCGCCGCGTGTTGGCTGCGTCCGAATACCATTCGAAGCGGCCGGTTTCGCGGTGAACGCGCGCATTACGCCACTTGGCACCGACCTGGATCGAGTCGATGAAGCTGTCGAACTTGCGGGTCACGTCGACCTGAGCATAACGCTGCGAGATTTCGCTGTTGCTGAAGCCCGACCCGGTCGAGCCGAGGTCGACCTGCGAAATTCCGTTCGTCAGGTTCTGCTGCAGCTCAGGCGAGAACGCCATGTCCACCGACTGGTTGTTGAATGCCCATTGGCTGAGCAGGTTGCCGTTGACGTTTCCGGCAGCCCCAGTCCCGGTGACCTTGCGCGGCTTGGCCTGGACGAAGAACTGGAAGGACGGGCCGCCCGAGGCCTTGGTCTTACCGAGCGCGAAGTTGACGTTCAACCGGCCGAGATTCCAGTCGCCATGCACGTCATAGGTGTTCGAGACGGTCTTCTGGCGATCGAAATAGCTCTGCATCGCCGGCGTTTCCATCGTGCATGGATTGGCCCGGGCGCGGCACTCGGTGCCTTCCGCCGGCACCTGGAAAGTGGCCGACTGGAGAACGGTTCCGCTCTTGTCGAAGGTCGCGTCGGTGAAGAAGTTGCCATAGCCCCATTCGGGGATCTTCAGCACGTTGTTGACCTGGTTGCCCTTGACCTGGAACCGGAAATAATTGGCGGTGACTTCGAAATTGTCGAACGGCCGCATCTGCGCGGTCGCCTGGATGCCGAGGCGCTTGCGCTCCTGGATCACGACCGACTCGTCGACCGACTGGGGTGCCCAATAGCCGCTATAGTGCGTGCCGCTGCGCGTGGTCGTGCCTTCGCCCCAATAAGCGATCGCGTCGTCATTGGCGTAGGTCTTGCCATTGACGTCGGTCGCGGGCTCTCCGGTCTGGCTGTCCGACCACCATTGCCAGCTCTCGGTGTTGGCGCCGAGCGTGCGGTTGGTGCGCTTCTGATAGGTGGCGGCGAGCAGGACGCCGAAGGTCTTGTCTTCGTTGTGCCACGAGAGCAGGCCCGAAAGCTGCGGCTCGACCTTCTTGGTGACGTCCGAATAAGTGCCTTCGGCCGAGACGGTGCCCGACCAGGGCTTGAGGTCGAACGGCTTGCGGGTGTGGTTGATGATGACGCCGCCCACGCCGCCTTCGTCGAGCCGGGCCTCGGACGACTTGAACACCTCGACGCTGCCGATCAGGTTCGCCGGGAGCAGCAGATAATTGAACGAGCGCGACGGATTGTCGTCCGCCGAGGCGATGAAATTGCCGTTGAGCTCGGTGAGCGTGAGATCGGAGCTGAGGCCGCGGATGCTGACCCGGCTGCCCTCGCCTCCATCGCGGCTGATCGACACGCCCGGCACGCGCTGGAGCGCGTCGGCGACGTTCTTGTCGGGAAACTTGCCGACGTCTTCGGCGGTGATCACGTCGACGAAGGCGTTGGCCTCACGCTTCTGCGACAGGCTCTGCTCGATCGACTGACGATAGCCGGTGACGACGATGTCCTCGGCTTCGACCTGCACGTTATTGAACTGAGTGGTGCCGTCCTGGCCGGAAGGCGCGGTCGGCGTGCTTTGCGGCCCCGTGGTATCCTGGGCGTGCGCGGTGCCGGCAAAGGCGACCACCACGCTCACCGAAAGCATCAGATCACGCGCGATCCGCTTGCGTGACGCACCCCTGTTTTCGATCCCCTGAAACTTCATTCCCTCTCTCCCTCATGCCGTGACGTTCTCGTCTCCGGCTGGTTGTGATTGCCGAGGCTGGACTCAGCGCGGCGTCACTTGGTCCGATTCATAATATAAAAAGCAATTTGTCAATTGAATCGGGTCAGTTTGTTTTCCGCCTTCGACGACCCGATGGAACGGATCGTCTACGGACGGTTGATCGTGGTTCGGCTTACGGCTTCGGCGCGGACGGCGCGGCTTCGCCCGCCTGCTCCCAAAGCGGCTTCGCCATCTTGGCGAATTCCTCGGCGGGCGCCTTGGCGACTGCCCGGTCATAGGTCAGCAGGCCATTGATCTCGCCCTCGACGTCGGTGGTCTGGGTATAGACCGAGGCGCTGAGCCCATTGACCTTGGCCTGGCGGACGATCTCTTCGAACTTGCGCCGGTAGCGCGCGAGATAATCGTCCGAATCCTTGGCGACCTGGTAGCTCCAGTTACGCTTGCCGGCGCGCCAGAGATGCCCCTCGATCGGCCGCCCCACCCCGCCATATTCGCCGATCACGATCGCGCGTTCGCTCTGCCGGGTCGGCACGTGCGGCACGTCCTCATAGGTGTGGATGTCGAACACGTCGGAATCGCGCGGGGCAACGTCCATCCAGCCGCTGTCCGAATTGACCAGCCGGCTCGGATCGAGGCCCTTGACGAACTTGGTCAGCGTGGCGGAGTCGTACTGGCCCCAGCCCTCGTTGTTGACGACCCACAAGACGATCGACGGGAAGGCGCGCAGGTCGCCGATCATCTGCGACAGCTCGGCCTGCTGGTCGCTCATCATGTCCGACGAGAGCACCGCCTGGCTCTGGCTGGCGCCGGTGACGAACTGGTCCTCGCCGCCGCCCGAGGGCATGTCCTGCCAGATCAGCATGCCCATGTGATCGGCATCGTAATAGTAACGCGCCGGCTCCACTTTGATGTGCTTGCGCACCATGTTGAACCCGGCCTTCTTGAGGAACTCGAGGTCATAGCGCATCGCCTCTTCCGAAGGCGGGGTGAGCAGCCCATCGGGCCACCAGCCCTGGTCGAGCGTGCCGTTCTGGAAATAGGGCTTGTTGTTGAGCAGAAGCATCGGCTGGCCGGTGACACTGCCCGGGCCCACCGAGATCTTGCGCATCGCGAAATAGGCCTTGACCGTATCGCGCGGCGCACCGGCGACTTGCGCGGCGGCATAGGTGTCGCTCTCGCCTTTGGTGAAGCGCGCGTCATAGGCGGTGCGATTGCGCTCGGCCTTGCCGGCATAAGGGTCTTTCACCGTCACCAGCTCGGCGACGACGTCGTAGAGGAACGGGTCCTCGGGCGACCAGAGACGCGCGTTGGGGATTGCCAGGCTCGCGTGGCGATTGGCGCGGGTGATCGTCGAGGCGATCTCCTGCCCGCCCGACCGCACGCTGATCCGCACCGCATCGGTGTCCTCGGCCCAGGCGCTCAGCGCAACATCGACTTCGACCTTGCCGGTATCGATGTTCGGGGTGGCGCGGACGTCGGCGATGTGGAGCTTCGAGACGGGCTCCAGCCAGACGGTCTGCCAGATCCCGCTCGACGCGGTGTACCAGATGCCGTCGGGGTCGAGGATCTGCTTGCCGCGCGGCTGGCTGCCGGCGCTGGTCGGATCGGCGACCTGGACCATGACTTCGTTGGTGCCCGGCTTGAGCGCCGCGGTGATGTCGAAGCCGAAGCTGTCCGATCCGCCCTTATGCGCGCCAACCACGGCGCCGTTGACCCAGACCACCGCCTCGTAATCGACTGCGCCGAAGTTGAGCTTGACGTTCTGCCCTGCCCAGTTGGCCGGCACCGTGAAGCTGCGGCGATACCAGATGCGGTCGCTGGGCAGCACCTTGCGCGACACGCCCGACAGGCGCGATTCCACCGCGAACGGCACGAGGATCTTGCCGTCCATCCGGGTCGGCTGCGGCGCGCCGGCATTGACGATGGCATAGTCCCACAGCCCGTTGAGGTTCTGCCACTTGTCGCGCTGGAGCTGCGGACGCGGATAGCTGCGCCAGGCATTTTCCGGGGTGACCGCCTTGCCCCAGCGCGTGGTGATCGCGCCGGTATAGACCTTGTCGGTGCGCTCCTGTGCGAGCACCGCGGTGGCCGGCAGGCACGCCAGCATCGAAGCCAGGATCATCGTACGCATCATGTCTTCCCCCTTAGTGCCGCGACATGGAAGGCGGCGCGTCGCCCTGCGCGCTGCCCCAGGCGCTCGGCTTTGGTCCCATGACCAGCACCAGCCGGGCGCCGTTCGCGATATCGGCGTGGCGGAACCATGGCTTGGTCCAGGCCCGCCCGTTGAGCGTCGCCGACTGGACGTAGAGGTTCTTCGCCGAGTTGTTCTTGGCGATGATCTCGAGCGCCTTGCCGTTGCCCATCTGGAGTAGCGAGCGATCGAAGATCGGGCTGCCGATGATATATTCGTCGCTCGACGGATCGACGGGATAGAAGCCCATCGCGCTCATCGCGTACCAGGACGACGTCGCGCCCTGATCGTCCATCCCGGGATAGCCGTAACCGGCCTCGTCGCTGCCATAGAGGTCGGCGAGCACGCGGCGAATGAGTTCCTGCGTCTTCCATGGCTGGCCGCTCCACGCATAGAGATAGGGTGCGTGCTGGTCAGGCTGGTTGCCCTGGACGAACTGGCCGATCACCCCGGTGCAGTCGCGGCAGATGCCGGTCGGGTTATAGGGCTTGGTGAAGAATTCATCGAGCTTGGCGTTGAAGCCCGTGCGGCCGCCGAGCGCGTCGATCAGCCCCTGCACGTCGTGCAGCACCAGCCACAAGGTCGACCAGCCCGAGGCCTCCTTCATCATGAAGTTGTAATAAGGTTCGGCGGGATCGAAGGGGCTGATCCACTTGCCGTCGGCGGTGCGCCCGCGGACGAAGCCGATCGAGCGGTCGAACACGTTGCGCCAATTGCCCGCGCGCTTGCGGAACAGCCGCGCGTCGTCATGCCTGCCGAGCCGGTCGGCGAGTTCGGCAAGGGCATGATCGTCCCAGGCATATTCGAGTGTCTTGGCGACGCCCGCCTTGCCGTCGGCGTGCGGAGGGCTCGGATTGCCCGCGGGGATCTCGTCCGAGATCCAGCCCTGCTTGGCATATTCGGCAAGGAAGCCGCGCGGCCCCTTCGGATCGAGCGCGTTCTTGCGCATATATTCATACGCCGCGGCATAATCGAACGGAATCCCGCGCCGCATCGCGCCGAGATAGAGGAACACGGCATTGTCGCCGTGGAACGAGGTGTTCATGAAGCCGCGCTCGCGCGCCATGTCGAGCTCGGACTGCATGATGTCGCGCACCGCCTCGGGCTCCATCAGCTCGAGCAGGACGATCTGGTTGCGTCCGGTATCCCAGAACGGCACCGGCCCGTAGCGGTCATAGGCCGCGGTCTGCGTCCGCCCCTTGCCGTCGGTGAAGTCCTCGCCCTTGCGCGCGACCAGCCGCGGGCTGGCGAACGACTGGAACAGGGTCGAATAGAATAGCATCCGCTGCTTGGGCGTGCCGCCCTCGACCTGCACCCGATCGAGCAACTGCGCCCAGGCCGCGCGCGCCTTGCCGCGCACGCCGTCGAAATCCCAGCCCGGGCTCTCGGCGCGCAGCCGCTGCTCGGCGACTTCGTAGCTCGCGCCGTGCGCGATCTTGACGAGCACCGCCTCGCCCTTCGCGGTGGTGAAGTCGAGATAGGAGCCGGCGAAATTGCCGTCGATGCTGCGCGTGCCCGGCTGGACGTCCTTGTCGCCGATACCATAGCCGCGATTGCTGCCCGGCGCCTTGCGGAAGGTGCCGTAGCTTTTGAACGGCTTGGAGAACTCGGCGACGAAATAGCGCCCGTCGCGCGCTTCATTGTCGTTGCGGGTGGAGACCACGCCGCGCACTGTGCGGTCTCCGACGATCTCGACGGTACCGCCGCGGCCCTGCAAATTGAGGATGACGTGCGCGCGCTCGGTCGCCGGGAAGGTGAAGCGCATCAGCGCGGTCGCCTGGGTGGCGGTGAGCTCGACCTTGGTCTTGAACGTATCGAGGAACACCGAATAATAGCCTGGCGCCGCGGTCTCGCGCGCTTTGTCGTAATAGGCCTCGGTATAGACCGGCGGCACCGTCCAATCGCCGACCACGGGCATCAAGGTCGGCGTGGCGCGCCCGCCATAGGTCGGCCCGCCGCCGCCGGTGAAGCCGATCATCGTCGGGTTGGTGTAGTAATAGGGCGTCGCGACGCCCCAGGGGTAGCTCAGCTCGACATTGACGTTGACCGGCGCTGCCTCGACCGCGCTGTGCGGCAGCCGCGCGCCGGGCGAGGTCAGGCCCGAATAAAGCGGCTCGCCCGCCGGTGGCGCGTTGCCGATCAGCTCGGGGCGATCGAGCGGCGCGGTGCCGACCAGAGGGTTGGCTTCATCGACCGGCTGGCGCGGCGCGCGCTGCGCCGAAAGCGGGCTGAACCACAACGCCGTGGAGGCAAGAAGGAGAAGGGGACCAGATACGCGGCCAATCGACGAACGCTGACTTGGCGTGCGGACACACGATTTCATCGCCGACCCTTCTCCCTGCAGGCGCTTTTGCGCCCAATTCTTTATCGTCGGGCAGGCTGCTCCGGGGGGTTGAGCCTGTCCGCCCCGCGAAACTCGATTAAATAAAACATTTTGTCAATTGGTTTCGCAAATCGATTTGACGGATTTGCGAGTGGCAAGCGCCCCAAACACAAACGGCCGCCCCTTTCGGGACGGCCGGGGATGCGCAGGGATGAAAAGTCAGGCTTGCTGGGCCGAAGCTCCGCCGAGGTCGAGCTCGCGCTCGATCCACTGCTTGATGCCGTTCTTGGGCAGCGCGCCGATCTGCTTGGCGGCTTCCTGGCCGTTCTTGAACAGGATCATCGTGGGGATGCCGCGCACGCCGTATTTGGTCGGTGCGTCCGGATTCTCGTCGATGTCGAGCTTGACGATGTTGATCTTGTCGCCGAGCTCGGTGGCGAGCTCCTCGAGCGCCGGCGCGATCATCCGGCACGGCCCGCACCACTCCGCCCAGAAGTCCACGAGCACAGGCTTGTCGGCCTGGAGGACATCGGCATCGAAGCTGGCGTCGGTGGTAGCCTGGGTGGCCATGAACAGTCTCCTGATTGTCTTGGTCGTATATCTATGTGCGCAGCGGTCTTCGCTCAAGCGCGCGAGGCCAAGCTTTGCTCCGTGGCGAGCAAGCCGGCCTTTTGCGCCGCGAGCAGCTCGGGCGGAAGCAAGTGCAGCGTCGGCCCCGCGGTGTAGAGCAACGCCGCCTCGATCTGACGGCCGGGGAAGATCACCGCCAGCGCCGCGGCATAAGCAGCCATCTGGCGAAGGTGATAGGGAGGAATCGCCGCCAGCGTCGCGGGCGCGCGGCGCGCGGTCTTGAAGTCGACGACGCGGACGCGATCGGGCGTCACCACCAGACGGTCGACGGTGCCCGACACGACCAGCCCCTCGACCACCGCGGCGATCGGGGCTTCGGCGAGCGCGTCGGGGGCGAACCATTCGGCAAGGCGTGGGTCGGCGATCACCGCGAGCGCGGCCTGGGCAATTTCGCGGCGCGCGTCCGTATCCGCCACCCCGCCCGGCCCGGCGAGCCAGCGCTCGGCAGCCTCGGCGCGGGCATCGGCAGGGAGCACCGGCAGCCGCTCGAACAAGGCGTGGAGCAAGCGTCCGCGCTCGGCAGCGACGCGCAGCGCCGGGGTCGGCGGCGGATCGGCGGCGAGGTCCTCGCCCAACGATGACGGCGCGAGCGGCCGCGGCGGGCGCGCCTCAACCGGCGCGGGCTGCGCGATCCAGTCAGGGAGTGCCGACGCTTCGGCCACCGCGTCGCGCTTCGCCGGCGCGGCGGCCACCGGCAGCGGCGGCTGGATTCCACGGAATTCGCGGATTTCGCCCTCGGGCACGCCGAGCGCGTCGAACGCCCGTGCGCAGGCGGCATACCAACTGGCCTCCGGCGGCACGCCCTTGGCCTGCGGGCCGAGCGCACCGGCGATCACCAGCCGCTCCTCCGCGCGCGTCGCGGCGACGTAGAACAGCCGCCAATGCTCCTGCAGCTCGCGCCGGTCCGAATGTTCGAGCACCGCGTCGAGCGGCCCACCGCGCTCCGCCGCGCGCGGCCGGAAGATCGGGAACGGCGCGGCGTCGTGATCCTCAGGCGCCCAGAGCAGGAAATCGCGCGGGGAACGCGTCGGGTCGACGGTCGCATCGGCGAGGATCACCAAGGGCGCCTGTAGTCCCTTGGCGCCGTGCGCGGTC
This sequence comes from Sphingomonas sp. FW306-1B-B10E, assembly GCF_058782005.1. Lineage (NCBI taxonomy): Bacteria > Pseudomonadati > Pseudomonadota > Alphaproteobacteria > Sphingomonadales > Sphingomonadaceae > Sphingomonas > Sphingomonas sp. FW306-1B-B10E. Next base: position 29,772 of record NZ_JBYSXG010000013.1, on the reverse strand, counting down.
ATCACGCGCACCGCCCCCGCCGGCTGTGCCGCATCGCGGACGATCTCGACATCGCCGCGATCGAACCAGTCGAGAAAGCGCTGGAGCGACGGCGTCGCGACATTCTCGAAGTTGAGCGCGGCGTTGAGCAATTCCTCGATCGGGTCGCGCGCTTCTTCGCCGAGCCGCAGCAGCAGTTTCCGACGCCCGTCGAGCGGCCCGGAGAGAATCTCCTCGAGGAAGCGATACGGCGTGGTGAAATCGGCGCGGTTGAGCAGGGCTTCGAGCGGCGCGATCCGATCGCTGGCGATATCGCGCAGATGCGACCATAGCGACGCGCCCTTGGGCCGCAGCGCCGCGGCCATCAGCGCCTCCTGGCTCCAGCCGATCAGCGGCGAGACCAGCAGCGACGCCAGCGACAGATCGTCCTCGGGCTGGAGCACGAAGCGCACCGCGGCGAGCAGATCCTGCACGGCCAGCGGCGCGTTGAGCCGCAGCCGGTCGATCCCGGCGACCGGCACGCCTTCGGCATAGAGCCGCGCGACGATCAGCGAGGCGAGCTCGCCGCGCCGCTTGACCAGGATCATCACGTCCTCGGGCTGGAGCACCCTGCCCTTGCTCTCGAGCATCAGCCCGCCGGCGAGCCAGTCGCGGATTGCGACAGCGATGCGCTTGGCCTGCTCGCGCACCGCATCGTCTACCCAGGCCTCCTCGTCGGCCTCGCTGCCGCCTGCGTTGACAGGCGGCCACAGCGTTACCGTCCCCGGCCCCGGCACTTCGCTGGCGTGCGGCTCGGCGTCGCTGAGGTCGCCCATGCCCGGCTCGGGCAGCCCGCCCAGCGCCGCGTCGACGAATTCGAGCACCGGGCGAGTCGAGCGGAAGCTGTGGGTGAGCGACAAGGATTCGAGCTCGCGCGCCTCGACATCATATTCCGCGCGCACGCGCGACGCCCGGAAAAAGCGCTCGAACGCCGCGCGGAAATAAATCGGGTCGGTGCCCTGGAAGCCGAAGATCGCCTGCTTATAGTCGCCGACGGTGAACAGCGTGCGCACCGCACCGCCGCGCGCGCCTTCGCCCGCGAAGAACTCGCCGGCGATCGCGCTGACGATCGCCCATTGTTGCGGGTTGGTGTCCTGCGCCTCGTCGATCAGGACATGCTCGGTGACCTGGTCGAGCTTGTAGCGCACCCACTCGCCCATTCCCGGCTCGGCGAGCAACGCGACGGTCTTGCGGATCAGATCGTTGAAGTCGACCGCGCCCACGCGCCGCTTCGCCCGGCCATAGGTCTCGGCATAGAGGCGCCCTGCCTCGAGCCCGTTCGCGAGCAGGTCGGCGAAATCGGCCTGGACCTTCATCGCAATCAATTCGCCGCAGCGCCCGTGCAGCCGCATCGCGAGATCGGCATAGCCGGCATCCTGCGGCGCCTGGCCCTTGCCGAACGAGCGGGGCTCGCCCTTGGCGGTCGACCACACCGAATGTAGATCGCGCAACCGCAGCGCGCGCCTGGCGGGCGGCAGGGTCAGCCACATCGCGATTTCCTCGGCGCGGGCGAGTCCCGATTTGGTCCCCCAGGCAGCGTTCATCGCCGCGATCTCGCGCAGCCCGACGCAGTCGAAGGAGTCGTCGCCGCAACAGCTCTCGATCTCGGCGGCGATGTCACCGCTGGGCAGGCCCATCGCGCGACGCAGGAACGGCTGGATTCCGCTCGGCAGCGCCGCCATCGCCTCGGCGTTCGCGGCGCAGAGCTTGAGGAACGCTTCGGCCTTGCCCTCGCCGAGCCGGAGGCTGAGCGCGCCGACCGCGTCGATCAGCCCGACGCGCCCCTCCCGGCCGGCATCGACGAGCATCTCGGCCAGGGCCTCGCGCGCGAGCACCGCTTCCTCGCGTTGGTCGAGCGGGCGGAAGCCGGGGACCAGCCCCGCCTCGACCGGGAAGGCCGCGAGCAAGGACTGGCAGAAGCTGTGGATCGTCTGGATGCGGATCCCGCCGCCCGGCGCGTCGAGCACCTTGGCGAACAGGGTGCGCGCCGTCGCCCGGCCTTCGGGCCCGATGCTCTCGCCGAGCGCCTCGAGATCGGCGACCAACTCGGCGTCGCTTGCGCGCACCCAGCGCGCCAGCCGGCTGGTAATCCGCTCGGACATCTCGGCAGCGCCCGCCTTGGTGAAGGTAAGGCAGAGGATCGCGCCGGGATCGGTGCCGGCGAGCAGCAGCCGCCAGACCCGCGCGGCGAGGACCTGGGTCTTGCCGGTGCCCGCGGAGGCCGAGAGCCAGATGTGGCGCGCAGGATCGCTGGCGCGGCGCTGGTTGCCCTTGAGCGGGTGAAGGGGGCGGATCTCAGCCATTAGCGCCAACCACTGGGTCACCCTCGCCCTTCCCACCCGGCTGCGCCGGGCGGGCCCCTTCCCTCTCCCATCGGGAGAGGGAGGGAGGCGCCGAAGGCGCCGGAAGGGTGAGGGTGAGTGGGATGAACTCAGTCACGCCCATACCATTCGTCCCGCCGCATCAGCTGGTCGTACTCCGCATAGGGCGCGTAATCCGGGTGCAGCTTCGCCGTGAACGGCGCATCCCCCGTCAGCCACTCCCGCGCCGCGCCCTCGAACTGTGCGACTGCGCGATCGACGAAGTCATCCGCCGGCAGATAGTCACGGCGCTTCGGATCGCACGGGCTCTCGACATAGCCGAACGCCCCGCGCGCATTCTTCGACAGCGACCAATATTCGAAATGCTTCGCGCGCCCGCTTATCCCCTCGAACTCGCCGCGCTCGGCGATTAGCCCGAGCAGCCCCAATTGCAGGCTGAACCCCTCGCGCACCGCGGCGAGGCTGGGCGGCTTGCCGGTCTTGTAGTCGACGATCGCCAGGCTGCCGTCGTCCATCCGATCGATGCGGTCGAAAGTCCCGCTGAGCTCGACCCCGGCGAACGGGGTGACTCCGCGCTTCTCGACCGCGATCACCTTCCGCGCTGGGTCCGCCGCGATCTGGCCGGCGATCCAGTCGACTGCCTCCATCAGCCGCGGTGCCCAGAGCGCGCGCATCATCGGGTGCGTCCGCTCGTCGGCGAGCATTTCGTCCGCGCGCGCGCGCAGCTTCTCCGGCGCGCAATCGTCCAGCTCGAACCATTTCTGAAGGACCGCGTGCACCGCCGTGCCGCGCCACGCCGCGCTCGGATCGGCGTCGACCGGATCGAGCGGCACCAGCCGCAGCATCCGCCGCGCGTAAAAGGCGTAGGGATCGGCCTTCAGCCGGTCGACCTCGGTGACCGATAGCGCCTTGGGACGCAATTCGACCGGCGGTGCGGGAGCCGGACGTTCTGCGGGAGCGTGCACGCCCGGATCGTCGATCCCGCGCAGCCACGCAGCGATTTCTCCCGCACGCTCCAGTCCGCCCGAAAGCGCCTCCAGACGCAACCAGAAGCGCGAGGCGATCGTCGGCGCAGTGGAATCTCTACGCGCGCGCGTGAGCAGGACCCGCGGCGCACCGAGCGCGCCTGCGAGATCGTGCGCCGACAGCCCGATCCGCCGTTCGAGCCCGGGCAGCCCGAGCTCCGCGCGGATCCGCGGCGCGAGCCACGGATCGGGCGCGGGCAGGCCCGGCCATACACCCTCGTTCAACCCGCCGAGAATCATCAGGTCCGCGGTCTGCAGCCGCGCCTCGATCAGGCCGAGGATCGACAATCGCGGATGCCCGCCCTGCGGCGGGCGTACCGCGACTTCGTCCATCAGGGTGCGCAGCATCGGCGCCAGCGCCTCGGGCTCGGCGCGCGGCGGGCCGTTCGCCGCCTCGCGTTCGGCGGCATCGAGCAAATCGGCCGCCTCGCGCCCCTCTGCGCGTGCCCACAAAGCATCGCCGCCCAGCGCTTGCGCGGTCTCGCCCAACGCCGCGAGCAATGCGGGAACCGGCTGCGCTCCGGCCGCAAACGCCGCGTCGAGCGGGGCGAGCAAGGCGCGCGCTTCGGGCCACCAGCGCAAGGCCGCGCGGCGGAGATGCCCGTCCCTGCCCTCCTGCTCGGCGAGATGGCGGTCGATCCCCGCGAGTCCCGGCGCCGGGCGCGGCCCACGTAGCGCGCGATCGAGCCGGCGCACGCCTTCGAGCCATTCGGCGCGGCGCTCGACCATCACCAGCGGGTGCTTGAGCAAGGTCAGCAACGGCAACGGCGCGAAGCCCTGCGCCGCCGCATCGGCGAGCGCGAGCAGCAGGGTGCCGGGCGGAAGGATCGACAGCGGCTGGCCGGCCGAGTCGTCGACTGCGATCCCCCAGCGCGCACAGTGCGCCGCCACCCGCCGGGCGAGCGCGCGATCGGGGGTGACCAAAGCCGCAGTGCGCCCCGGCGTCTCCAGCACCTCGCGCAGCGCCAGCGCGATCCCCTGCGCCTCCTCGGCAGGCGTCGCGACTTCGAGCACGCGCACCCCGTCAAGCCGTCGTTCGGCCGCCGGCAGCGCGGTCCAGCCATGGGTCAGCTCAGGCGGCGCCATTGCCGAGGCGATCGCCTTGCTCCGCGCGGGCGGCGCATCGTGCTCGCTGACCACGCGCCACGGATCGAACTCGCTGCGATGCACCCCCATCCGGTCGAGCAGCAGCTTCAAGTGGAATTGCGGATGGCTTTCAAGATTGCGCCGCCGCCGGCCGGTGACCGGATCGGGCTTGTGCGGGCCGAGCGCGTCCCATTCCTGGTCGCTGATCCCGGTCGCCAACCCCGGCAACACCACCATGCCCTGCGGCAGCTCCGAAATGCTGCGCAGCAATCGTGCGAAAACCGGCGCCGGCGCAGCAACGCCCGCGGCACAGACGAACCCCGGGGGCGGGGTCGTTCGCCAGGTCCTAGCGACCTTGTCGATCAGCCGCCGCCGGCGCTCGGCCAGGTCGATCCGGCCGAGCCGCGCGAGCTCCTTCGGCCAGCGCGTCAGCACCACTTCGAACAAGGCGAGCGAGCGTTCCCAATGCGCCGACAGCTCCTGGCTGAGCTCGATCTCCCTGAGAGCGGCCGGACGCACTTCCTCGATCAGCAGCTGGTCGAGCGTGGTCGCGAGATCGCCCGCGAGCCGCACCGCCTCGGCCGCGTCGACCGGCAAGCCCGCCTCTTGGATCAGCCGCGCGAGAATCATCCGGCGCTGGAGCGGCTCGACCGCGGGCGGCACCGGCTCAGCATCGCCCACTGCGTCGAACACCGCCTCGTCGAGCTCGGGATCGCCGACCGCGACCAGCCGCGGCAGCAGCAGCCCGCCTTCGCTGGCGCGCACGAACGCGTCCTGGATCGCGCGCTTGGCGCGGTTGTTGGGCAGCAGCACCAGCCCGCGCGCGAGCTTGAGCGGGTCGCTCCCGAACCGCCGGATCAGCCCGATCGCCAGCGCATCGGCGAACGCGCGGTGCGGCGGGATGGTGTAGAGATGGAGGCGTTCGGGCATTGAAACTCTTGAAGCCCCTCCCCTTCAGGGGAGGGGTTGGGGGTGGGGCTGTGTCTCACAGAGACCGGCGCTTGGGAAGACTGCCCCACCTCCACCCCTCCCCCTGAAGGGGAGGGGCCGTTGATCACATCTCCGCCAGCACCGCCTCCGCCGCGCCGACCGCCGCGGGGGTGCCGACATCGAACCACAGCCCCTGATGCACCACGCCCCAAAGCCGTCCCGCCTCCAGCGCGCGGTTGAAGAACAGGTTCGTCGAGAAAGGCCCCTCGGGCCAGTCACGGATCAGCCGCGGCGAGAGGATCGACACGCCGATGAACACGAACGGCGCCAGTCGGCCCGGCTTGCGGCGCTCGGTGATCCGACCCATCGCGTCGAGCCGGAAATCGCCCTGCCCGCGGTGGCAGTTCGCACGCGCCAGCGGCACCAGCAGCAGCAGCGCGTCCATCCGCTCGTCATCCCACTGCGCCGCGAGCCCGCGGATCGCGTCGACCGGTCCGTCGATCCACAGATTGTCGCTGTTGACGCACAGAAAGGGCTTGTCGCCGATCAGGTCGCGCGCCTGGACGATCCCGCCGCCGGTCTCCATCAGCTGCTTGCGCTCGTCGGAGACCACCACGTCGATGTCCTGCACCCGCGCGCGCAGATGCGCCTCCATCTGGTCGGCGAGATAATGCACGTTGACGATCGCGCGCTTCACCCCCGCCGTGCGCAGATGATCGAAGGTGTGATCGATCAGCGTCTTGCCCGCAACCTGGACGAGGGGCTTGGGCCGCGTCGCAGTGAGCGGACGCATCCGCTTGCCGAGCCCCGCCGCCATCACCATCGCGGTTTCGGGCACGGCCGCATCGGGCTGCGGCCGCAGCGAATAAACTGCGTTCATTCGCCGACGATCGCCAGCGGATCGCCGCGCAGCTCTGCCGGCACATTGGCGTCGAACCAGTCGGCCACCGGCTTGAGCGCCGGATGCTTGAGGTCGCGCTCGAGATAGCCCCAGACGCGCGGGCACAGCCCCGGATAGCGCGGCTTGCCGTCGCGCTTCCACAGCCGCGTGAAGATGCCGACGATCTTGGCGTTCCGCTGCGCGCCGAGCACGTGATAGGCAATGTCGAACGCGTCCCCCGCGCCGGTGATCCGCCGATAACGATCGAGCATCGCGGTCTCGAGTTCGGGCGCGACGTCGCGCCGCGCGTCCTGCAGCAGCGACACGAGGTCATAGGCCGGGTGGCCGGCCAAGGCGTCCTGAAAATCCAACAGCCCCAAGCTCTCGCTGCCTTCGATCAGCATGATGTTCTCGGCATGGTAATCGCGCAGCACCGTGACCGGCGTGTGACCCTCGAGCAGAGGCGCGAGCACCGCATCCCAGGCATCGACATAGCCCTGCCGGTCGACCTCCAGCCCCACTGCCGGCGTGTACCATTCGGGCAGCAGCCCGACTTCGCGCTGATATTCGGCGAGATCATAGGGGCGAATGTCCGCCGCTTCGTGCTGACCTAGGCGGATCAGCAGGTCGACGGCTTCCTCGTACAGCCGCAACTCGCTCTCGGGTGCGGCGTCGACGGTCTCGCGCAGCCGTGCATCGCCGAAATCCTGGAGCAGCACGAGGCCCTTGTTCAGATCCTCGGCGAGGATCTGGGGCGCCGCGAAGCCGCGCTCGCCCAGCCAGCGCGCAATCGAAATGAACGGCCGGGGGTCCTCATGCGGCGGCGGCGCGTCCATCAGGATCGCGCTGCGATCATGGTGCACCACGCGGAAATAGCGGCGAAACGAGGCGTCGCCGGCGAGCGGCCGTATCTCGGCCCCATCCCATCCGGCGGCAATGAGGAAGTCGGGCGCCGCGGCGGGCGGGTTCATGTCAGGGGCCATCGGTCCTTCCATGCCGCCGGTACCCTCGCTGTCAAGACGCGCGCGCCGTCCGGCGTCGGTTCCAGGGCGAGCCACAGCGCATCGTGCCAATAGCTGTCGGCGAAGCGCTCGGGCCATTCGACGATCAGCAGCGAATCAGCGCGGGCATCGTCGAGCCCCAGTTCCTCGGCCTCGTTCGGATCATCGATCCGGTAGAGATCGACGTGGAGCACTGGAAAGCGCACTTCGGGGGGTTCGTAAGGCTGGACGATCGCGAAGCTCGGGCTCGGCGCCTCTTCCTCGAGCCCGAGCGCAGCGAGGAGCCCGCGCGCGATGCTGGTCTTGCCGGCACCCAGCGGGCCGGAAAGCGCGACGACGTCGCCGGGGCGGACGCGGTCGGCCAGCTTCGCACCAAGGGCGAGCGACTCTTCCGGGGAGGCGAGCCGCATGTGTTATCCTTCCCCGGAGGGGGAGGTGGCAGCGAAGCTGACGGAGGGGTAGTCGCCCCAGGGGCTGAACCATCGCTCGCGGAGATTACCTCTCCACCGCTTCGCGGCCCCCCGCCCCCTCCGGGGGAGGATCAGGTGCCCGCTCACCGCGGCAGTTCCACGGTGACCAGGGTCCCCTCGCCTGGCTCGGACATCAGCTCGATCCGCCCACCATGCGCCTCGACGAATTGCTTCGCCAGCGGCATCCCCAGCCCCAGCGCGCGCTCGCCGCTGCGCGAAATGCCGTGCTGCGCGAAGCTGTCGAATGCCCTGGCTACCGCCTCACGGCTCATCCCCGGCGAATTGTCAGAGACGATCACGCGCGCCACCCGGTCATTGCCGTCGAGATGGAGCAGCACGCGACCGTCCTCGGGCGTGCAGGCCACCGCGTGGCGCAGCAGATGCTCGATGACCTGGCGCAGCCGCCGCAGATCGCCGGTAACCGTCCCCGCCGTGCCGGCATCCTCGACCACCAGTTCGATCTTCTTGGCCTTGGCCAGCGGCGCGATCGCCTCGGCCGCAGCATTGGCCGCCAGTTCGAGATCGACCGGCACCTTTTCCAGCGGCGCGCCCTCGCTCTGGGTCAGGTCGAGCACGTCGTCGACCAGCGCGCTCAGCCGGTCGACCGAGGAGAGGATCGCCTCGGTATATTCGACCGCATTCTTGGTCAGCCGCCCCGCAAAGCCGCCGTGCAGCATCTCGGTAAAACCCTTGATCGAGGTCAGCGGCGTGCGCAGCTCGTAGCTCATATTGGCGACGAACGCGGTCTTGACCTGGTCGGCCGCCTCGAGCGCTTCGTTGCGATCGCGCAGCGCGCGCTCGGCGCGGTGGTGATCGGTCGTGTCGAGCATCGTCACCAGTGCGTTGCCGTCGGGGAGCGGCGCCGCGGTCACGTCGAAATGCCGGCCATCCGCAAATGCGACCGTGCTGCCGCGCGTCTGCCGGTCCTTCGCCGCGAGCCGGATCAGGTCGCCGAGCACTTCGGCGCGCGCCGGGTTGCCCAGCCGCGGCGCCGCCGCCTTGACCAATTGGCCGATCTGCGGATGCCCGTCGAGAAACGCATCCTCGAAGTCCCAGACCTGGCGGAACTTGCGGTTCCACAGCTGAAGCCGCCCCTTACCGAACACGCCCACTGCTTCGGCCAGGCTTTCCAGCGTCGCGGTGCGCACCTGCTGCATCTCGCCATGCTCGCGCTGCAGCTCGAATTGCTGGGTGCGGTCCTCGAAGATCAGCAACAGCCCGCCCTCGGGCAAGGGCTGTGCTACGACGCGAAGATGCGTGCCTGCGACCGTCCAGGTCTCCTCGACAGCGTCGGGCGCAGTGAACCATTCGCGGCGCTCGGCCTTCCACGCCGGATAGTCGCGCACTTCAGGAAGGCGGTTGGCCTCGCGCATGCGATCGAGCACCCGATCGAACTCCGGCCGATCGGCGAGCCACTCGGCCTTCATCGCGAACATCCGGCGGAACGGCTGGTTGCAAAAGGCCAGGCCGCGATCGGGCGCGAATTGCGCGACGCCGGCAGAAAGGCGGTCGAGCATCGCGCGCTGCGCCTCGCCGAAGCGCTTCAGCCCGCCGCGAAGCTGCTCGTAATCCTCGATATCGACCGCGAAGCCGGCGACGCCGCCGGTCGGCAGCGGCACGTCATGGAGTCGCAGCATCCGCCGCGCGCCGCCGATCGTCGCCGGCATCGCCGCGGTCTGCGCCTCGCCGGTGTCGCGCGCGATCGCAGCATTGGCGAGCGGCCCGCCGAGCCCGGCGCCCTCGACCAATTCGAGCCCGTGCGCGACGACGTCCTCGCTATTGCCGCCCTCGACCGCGCGGACATAGGCCGAATTGACCATCAGCAGCTTGAGATCGGGGCCGCGGTACCACATCGGCATCGGCGCGGTCTCGATCAGCGCGGTGAGCGCATCGAAGGCGGCACGCAGGCGCGTCGTCTCCAGCTGAAGGCGCTCGATCTCGCTCTGGCTGTCGGTCGCGTCGAGGAACCACAGGATCACGCTCTGCCCGCGCATCGTGTCGGGCGCGCGTGCGCCGATCACTAGCAGCGCGCGATCGGAGCCCTGCGCGCGCACCGGCAGGCTGAACGGCTGCCCGGCCTTTTGCGCGGCGAGGACGTAATTCTCCAGCGCCGCGGCATCGCTCGCCACCAGCCCGCTCTCGATGCCGGCGAGATCCGAAAGCTCGCGCGGCAGCAGATCGAGGCCGAGCCAGTCGGCAAGCCGCTGCGGCACCTCGACGCGCCCGTCGGAGCGGACGATCATCGCCTGGGTCGGGGCGCCGGCCAGCAGCGCGGTCAGCCGTGCGTTCTGATCGGCCGCCTCGCGCCCCTCGGCGCGCGCGCGCAGCCCGACGAACAGCATCCAGGCGGCGCCGAAAATAAGCATTGCGAGCAGCGCGCCCGCCAATAATGCCGCCGATTGCGGAAGCTCGATCAACCCGCCACTCCACGGCTTCGCATTGCCATCATCGCCAACCCTTAGGCAAAGCGTGGCAAATCGGAAAGCGACTTGGTGGCTAGCGGAGAACATCTCCGTTGGTCTTGCGCAACAGGCGCCGGAGCAGAGGCTTGCGGATCGAGACGGCGTGCGGATCGGGCGGCACACGCCGCGCAGCATTGTCAGGCGGCTCGATCGAGAGGTGCAGCATCAGGCGCCGCGTCTCATCTTCGAGCCCGTCTTCCTCGGGGGTGCCCATCGCGTCACGCAGGATCTCGGCGATCCGCTCGCGTGCATGCCCGGCATCGGGGTTTGCTTCGCTATTCCTCACAACCTTAAGGGTTTAACGAAGCCAGCGCTCTTCGGGCGCAAGCGCTTCGGCGCCAGAGCGATGATCCGCCGCAAACGCCAGATCGGTCGTTTGGAGGGTCGCCGGCTGCGACGGAAGTTCGGCCTGCCACTGCGACACGCGTCGAGCGTTGTAGAATTCGAACGATCCTGATGCCGCGTAATTGGCCAGGCCTACACCAGCCACGCCGCCGCACATGCAGATGCCGGTGAATCCCGCGCCAGTTTCGCGAAGAGCCCGTCTCGCATCGCCGTCTCCCTGTCGGGCGGAACAACGTGGCGAGAAAGGTCGGCGTTCCGACAAAAAGGGCCCGACTTTCGCCGGACCCTTCCCATCGAGGATGTACCCTCCAAGCTTAGAGCTTCATTCGCGCTCCGACGAATGCGAAGCGGCCGACCGAGTTTACCGGGTAGCTGCTCGTCCCGATATCAGGGCGCTGCCCGAACACGTTGTTGACGCCGGCATAGATCTGGAACTGCTTGTCGACATCGTAGCTGGCATAGATGTCGTGCTGCCAGCGCTGTTTAAGGTAGAAATATTCGGGCGCGACGATGTCGTCATTCCCCGAGACTTCGAGATTGGTGTAGCGCAGCGTCTTGTCGAACCATTGCAGCCCGTAATTGAGCGTCAACGGTCCGTTCTGCCAGGTCAGATCCGCGGTGACGGTATATTTGGGCGCGAACGTCTCGCCGCGGCTGTTGGTGACGTCGGCGCCCGGGGTACCGATGAACTCCAGCCGATCGAGATAATTGCCGATCACCGAGAGGTTGAATGTGCCCAAGCTTGCAGTCCGCAGCCGATAATTGAGGTTCACGTCCAGGCCCGCGGTGGTGAACTGGGCGACATTTTGCGGCGTAACCGTGAAGCCGGTGATGAAGCCGGCATTGGCACCCCCATTCTGGCGCACGATCCCGCCGCAGAAGATGTTGTCCAGCGTCGGCTGATCGACGCAGAGCTGCGCGATCTGCTCGGGCTCGACCGTGTTGATCGCGTTCTCGATGCGGATGTCGTACCAGTCGGCACGCAGCGAGAGGCCGGGCACGAAGCGCGGCTGCAGGATTGCGCCGACCGTCCAGGTGGTCGCTTCCTCTTCCGAGAGGTTGCGGTTGCCGCCCTGGAACCCGGAGATGTTCGACGAGCGGGTGTCGGTATAGGTCGCCGGATCGGCGCCGAGCCCGTTCAGCAGCGTCGCGCAATTCGCGGCGCGATACTGCGTGCCGTTGGCCAGCTCGTTGGTATTGCACGGGTCGGTGATGAACTCGAAGGTCTGCGACAGCCCGGAGAACAACTCGCCGACATTCGGGGCGCGGACCGCCTTCGAATAGGTCCCGGTGAAAGTGATGTCGCGCACCGGCGCGAAGCTGCCGTCGACCTTCCACGACGTGGTCGAGCCGATCGTCGAATAATCCGAATAGCGCACCGCGCCGCCGACTTCGAGCTGGTGCACGAAGCCGTTGCGGATCAGCGGGATCCGGACCTCGCCGAACACTTCCTTCACGTCATAGTCGCCGGCGTCGACACTGAGCGCGTTGGTGAAGGTGAGCCCCTGCTCCGCGATCGGATCGGGGACGAAGCTGCTCTTCTCCTTGCGATACTCGGCACCGACCGAGAAGCCGACCGCACCGCCGCCCGGCATCGTGAACAGCCCGCCGAGATCGCCGCTGAGATACGCCGAGGCGACATGCTGCTCGATCCGGGCGTGATCGGTCGTGTTGACGCGGATCCAGTCGAGCGCGGCCCGGCTGGCCACGCCTTCGCCGAAGATGTTGAGCGGCACGCACTGGCCGGGAGTGAAGGTGGTCGGGGGAGTCGGCTGCCGCGACACGGTCTCGCCGATATAGGGCTGGTTCGGCGTCCAGTTCGGGTCGACGTTGACGCGGCAGGTCGGGCCGTTCGGACCCTGCACCACGTCGATCGCCGCGTAGAAGCGGTCGTCGAGGATGTCGCCGATATAGCGGCTGGTCACGTCCGTACGGCCATAGGTGTACGACGCTTCGTAGTTGAGGTGGCCGCTCAACTCGCCACGCACGCCGACGACGCCGCGCCACGTCTCGCGGGTGATGTCCTCACCGCGCTGGCCGAGGTCGAAATTATCGCGATTGACGAGGATGTCGCAGCTCTCGAGGCCGGCGGTATCGGGGTCGTCGCAGGCGCCGCCCGCGGTGGCCGCGAGATTCGCCGCCAGCGCGCCCGCCGGGAGATAGGGATTGTCGGGCTGGGTCAGCAGATAATAATCAAAGGTGGGCTGGCCGAGCGAGTAGCTGCGCGTGTTGGCGTATTTGGCTTCGGCGAACACGGTCAGGCCGTCCGACACGTCGAAATGCGCGATCGCATTGACGATGTGGCGGCGCACTTGCGGCAGCAGATCGTTGGCATAGTCCGAAACCAGCGTGCCGTTGCCGCCCTGCTGGTAGAAATTGGGCACGAAGCGGCCCGAGTCATACGGAGTCAGGACGCCGCCATTGCCGACGAAATAATCGGGGAAGCCGTCGCTGTTGACGTCGATGCCACCTTCGCGATTGGTGTCGAAATAGCGGACATTGTTGAGCGGGACATAGTCCGGGATGCCGTTGGTGGCGCCGCCGGTATAGCCCGGCTGGTTCTCGGGATCGTCCGGGTTGAGGAAGAAGCCGGTGCGGTTGGTGCCGCGCAGGTTGCTGCGGTCGCGATCCTGCAGCCGATCCTCGGCGCCATATTCATAGGCGATCGCGAAATTGCCGCGCCCACCCGCGAAATTCTTCCCTGCGGTGACCGAAATCAGCCGCTGGCCGGCATCGCCATATTCGGAGATCCCCGCCTGGGCGCGCGCAGTCAGCCCGTCGAAATCCTTTTTGAGGATGAAGTTGACCACGCCGGTCACCCCGTCGGCACCATAGATCGCCGAGGCGCCGCCGGTCAGCACTTCGACGCGGTCGACCAGGTCGCTCGGGATCGTGTTGATGTCGATCGCCGCGCTGCCCGGCACACCTGCGACGTGACGGCGCCCGTCGACCAGCACCAGCGTGCGTTCGGTGCCGAGATTGCGCAGGTTGAGGAGGTTGAGCCCGGTATAGCCGATCCCCGCGCCGCTGCCCGAATTGTCGGCCGAGGTCGACGAGCCCTGCAATGCCGGATAACCGGTGAGAAAGTCGGTCAAATTCGTCGTACCCGACGACTGGATCGTCTCCGCGCCGACCGAAATCACCGGGTTCGGGGTGTCGAAGCCCGGCGTCACGCGAATGCGCGAGCCGGTCACGACGACTTCGGGAGCCTCGGCCTGGTCGCTCTGCGCGTCGTTGGCGACGGTGGATTCGGGAACATTGTCGTCCGCCTGGCCCGGCGCGGCGGTCTGGGCCTGAGCGGGGACGAGCAATGCGAGCGAGAGCGCGGCTGCGGAAACGGTAAGCAATCCGCGTGAGCGGAGAACGGGATACGCCATGGAACTTCCTCACGAAAACACGAGCGATCGCGTCCTTCAGCTACGTTTCCACTGCATGTCCGATCCCTGCCGCGGACATCGCGACGCGCGTTTCTGCAACTGTGTAGCAATTCCGCAACATACGGGTTTCCGCGTGAAACGAAAAAGGCCGCGCCTCCCAAGGAAAGCGCGGCCCGTTTTTTCGCAGTGATGCCCGAAAGCCTCAGTAGCGGTAGTGATCCGGCTTGAACGGACCTTCGACCGGCACGCCGATATAGCCGGCCTGCTTGCTCGTCAGCTTCGACAGTTTCACGCCGAGCTTTTCCAGGTGAAGCGCCGCAACCTTCTCGTCGAGGTGCTTCGGCAGGACGTACACTTCGTTCTTGTAGTTCTCGCCCTTGGTGAAGAGCTCGATCTGCGCCAGCGTCTGGTTGGTGAACGACGCCGACATCACGAACGACGGGTGGCCCGTCGCGCAGCCGAGGTTCACCAGACGGCCCTTGGCGAGGATGATGATCTGCTTGCCGTCGGGGAACTTCACCAGATCGGTGCCCGGCTTCACTTCGTCCCACTCATAGTTGCTGAGCGCGGCGATCTGGATCTCCGAGTCGAAGTGGCCGATGTTGCAGACGATCGACATCGGCTTCATCGCCTTCATGTGATCGGCGGTAATCACGTCGGCATTGCCGGTGGCGGTGCAGAAGATGTCGGCGCGCTTGACGGCCTCGTCCATCGTCACAACCTCGAAGCCTTCCATCGCCGCCTGCAGCGCGCAGATCGGATCGATCTCGGTGACGAGCACGCGCGCGCCACCGTTGCGGAGCGACTGGGCGCTGCCCTTGCCGACGTCGCCGAAGCCGGCGACGCAGGCGACCTTGCCGGCGAGCATCACGTCGGTCGCGCGACGGATCGCGTCGACGAGCGATTCCTTGCAGCCGTAAAGATTGTCGAACTTCGACTTGGTGACGCTGTCGTTGACGTTGATCGCCGGGAAGGGCAGCTCGCCCTTCTTGGCGATCTCGTACAGGCGATGGACGCCGGTGGTGGTCTCTTCCGATACGCCCTTCAGGTTCTTGACGGTCTGGGTCAGATAGCCCGGATACTTCGCCACGAACGCCTTGAGCGCGCGCTGGAACTCGACTTCCTCGTCATTCTCCGGCTCGCCCAGCGTCGCGCCGGCTTCGAGCTTGGCGCCCCACAAAGCGAACATCGTGGCGTCGCCGCCATCGTCGAGGATGATGTTGGCGGTGGTACCGTCACCGTCGGCGCCCCAGTTGAAGATGTCGCCGACATAGTCCCAATAATCGGCCAGGCTCTCGCCCTTGACCGCGAACACCGGGATGCCGGCAGCGGCGATCGCCGCGGCGGCATGGTCCTGGGTCGAGAAGATGTTGCAGGTCGCCCAACGCACCTGCGCACCGAGCGCGGTCAGCGTCTCGATCAGCACGGCGGTCTGGATCGTCATGTGGAGCGAGCCGGTGATGCGGGCGCCCTTCAGCGGCTGCGACGCGCCGAATTCGTCGCGCAGCGCCATCAGGCCGGGCATCTCGGTCTCGGCGATTTCGATTTCCTTGCGGCCGAAAGCGGCGAGTTCGATGTCCTTGATGACATAGTCGTTCTTGTCGAGCACGGTAGCCACGGGCTGCATCTCCAGCAGTGTAAAAGGTGCGCGCGCCGGACTCGCCGGCCGCGATTGGCGCGCCCTACCGCGTCAGATGGGAATGCGCAAGTCAGATATAAAGATATCTTTATATGTCTTTGCGCCAACCGGCTTGATGACGCTTGCCGTCATTTGAAACAATTGCGATAGCTTCGCTATGTGGACCGAAGACGAAGTGAAAGCATTTCGTCTGTATTGCGGACCGTCGCATCGAAGGATCAACGACTATCTTCGTGGCATCGAAGACGGCGACGCCGAAGTTCGCGCAGCCGTCGCGTCGCTGGATCGGGCGATAGCCAGGAGCCGGGTACGGGATGATCTGATTGCATACAGGGGTGTCAATGGCGATGCTGCTGCCTATATTCGCAGGATGAACCTGCAAGTCGGCGATGGTTTCATAGATTCGGGCTATGCCAGCACCTCGATGACACCGGAGGCGGCACGGCTGTTCGCAGCATGGCCGCCGGGCGGCCTGATTTTAGGGGTCCATATCAGATCTGGTATGATAGGCATCGATATGTCGACGTTCTCCAGCTACCCGGACGAAGGCGAGTTTCTCCTTCCGCGCGGTACTGAGTTCAGACTGCTGGCCGCTGAGACCGCGGACAGCATCCTCGTGGAGGCGATACATGGCTGACGATCGCTCCGAACGCTTCACTTTGTCTCGTACGGAAGGGCTGGCGGTTGTTCGGCGCAGCGTCCCGGTGAACAGCCTCGACTTGGGCCGCGATGTCGAGGGAGATACCCGCGTTTTGGTCCGGACTGCCGAAGGGCGAGTGACCGGCACCTATGGCAGGGCGGCACCGCCGTCACGGTTGTCGAGCGGGCTGACAGGCACAAAGGGCGACAGGAAATGGCACTTGATCGATGCCGATGGGCTTGTCGTGGGCCGCGCCGCGACGATTATCGCCCACATCCTGCGCGGCAAGCACAAGGCCGGTTTCACGCCGCATGTCGATTGTGGCGACAATGTCGTAGTGATCAACGCTGACAAGATCCGCCTCTCCGGCAAGAAGCTGGGCCAGAAGGTCTATTACAAGCACACCGGCTATGCGGGCGGTGCCAAGGGGATCACTGCCGCCAGGGGGCTCGAGCGTCAGTTTCCTGAGCGCGTGCTCGCGAAGGCAGTAGAACGGATGATTCCAAGCGGACCGCTTGGTCGCGAGCAACTGCGCCACCTACGTATTTTCACGGGAGCCGATCATTCCTTTGAAAACGAGCATCCCGAACTGCTGGACATCGATAGGATAGGCAAAAAAGCGCGTCCTTAGGCAATCTCGCCAGGCTGGTCACTTCACGCCGTCCCCGTGCTGTTGACGAGTAGTCGCGGGTCGATCCCCGCGATTTCGAATCCCTTGGTCCAGCGCATTTCGGCATCGACGTCGTACAGCAGGTCGGTGTCGCCCGCGGTGCTGAACCAGCCGTGCCGCGTCATCTCCTCGTCGAGCTGCCCCTCGCCCCAGCCCGCATAGCCCAATGCGACCAGCCAGCGGGTCGGGCCATTGCCCTCGGCGATCGCCTTGAGCACGTCGATCGTGCCCGACAGCGCCCAGCGCCCGTCGACATCGATTGTGTCCTGCCCGCCCCAGTCGCTCGAGTGCAGCACGAAGCCGCGCCGCGGCTCGACCGGGCCGCCGAAATGGACCGGCGCGTCGGGCACGTCGCCGGGATCGATCTCGAATTGGCGCAGGAGTTCGTGGAGGCCCAGCCCCTCGATCGTGTCGCCGATGCCGATACCGAGCGCGCCTTCCTCGTCATGCGCGCACATCGCGATCACCGCGCGCTCGAAGCGCGGATCGCCGATCCCCGGCATCGCGAGGAGGAATTGGCCGGTGAGGAAGGGGGTCGAGTCCATAACAGGTCAACTTATCGCTCGAGTTTCGGGTCCGTCACGCTTGAAAATGTCATCGACCGCGCCGATTGGTGCGCTGACCTCAAGAGGAGAGAGAAATGACCATCCAGGTAGGCGACCGCATTCCCACCACCCAGCTCGTCAAGGTGACCGAGGAAGGCCCCGAGCAGGTCGGCTCGGACGAATATTTCGCCGGCCGCAAGGTGGCGCTCTTCTCGGTGCCGGGCGCGTTCACGCCGACCTGCTCGGCCAAGCATCTCCCCGGCTTCGTCGAGAAGGCCGAGGAACTGAAGGCCAAGGGCGTGGACGAGATCGCCTGCACTGCGGTCAACGACGCGTTCGTGATGGGGGCCTGGGGCAAGGCTTCGGGTGTCGACGGCAAGGTGACGATGCTCGCCGACGGCAACGGCACCTTCGCCAAGGCGGTCGGGCTCGAACTGGACGGCAGCGGTTTCGGGCTCGGCACGCGCGGCCAGCGTTATTCGATGCTGGTCAATGACGGCGTGGTCGAGCAGCTTAACGTCGAGGCGCCCGGCGCGTTCGAAGTCAGCTCGGCCGATTATCTGCTCGGCCGGCTGTAAGCGTCGGAGCCGTAACGGAACTGGCGCGCGGGTGCGGGAGTTGTTCGGGATGACTTTGTGCGAAGGGAAGCATCATGGCCAACACTAGCAACAGCAGCACCAACGATAACGCCACCAACAGTGCGAATTCCGGCAGCGAAAAATCCTTTATCGCCAGTGCGCAGGAAGTGATCGGCGATGCCGTCGACGCGACCGTGCAGGCAGTGAAGGACCATCCGGTCGCCGCGGCAGCGGTCGCCGCCGGCACCGCGGCCGCGGTCGGCGGTGCGGTCTACGCCGCCACCCAGCTGGGCGGCGACAAGGGCGGCAACGGATCGCCGGCGAAGAAGTAATCCACTTTCGGGCTCTCCTTCAGACGAAGGGGAGCCCCAGTCTTTTCCAAAGTCTTGCCAGCGTCATCTTCGCGCTTTAGCGATCCAAGATGACTCAAGCATCCGACATCGTCGCCGAGCTGGACCGCCTCTATCGCGCCTCCGTCGACCGCCTGCAGACCGCGCTCAATCGCTATCTGACCGACGGCACGCCGCCGGCGCCGTCGAGCCGCACCGACGGCTCGTTCGCCTATCCCGAGATCCGCCTCACCTATCGCGGCGGCGACGACCGCCCCGCCCCGCCGCGCTCGTTCGGCCGGCTGATCGATCCGGGCGAATACCGGATCAGCGTCACCAAGCCGGCGATCTTCTCGGACTATCTGATCGAGCAGCTCACTTTCCTGATCGAGGATTATGACGTCGAGGTCGACGCCGCGACCGGCCGCCAGGAAATCCCGTTCGCCTATGTCCTCGATCCCGGCCATGCGCTGCGCCTCGACGAGGTCTCGGCGACCGAGCTCGCGCGCCACTTCCCTGCGACCGAGCTCGCGCATATCGGCGACGAGATCGCCGACGGCCTGTGGTTCTCGCACGACGGCACCCGCCCGCTCGCGCTGTTCGACGGGCTGCGCACCGATTTCAGC
Source organism: Sphingomonas sp. FW306-1B-B10E (assembly GCF_058782005.1). Taxonomy (NCBI): domain Bacteria; kingdom Pseudomonadati; phylum Pseudomonadota; class Alphaproteobacteria; order Sphingomonadales; family Sphingomonadaceae; genus Sphingomonas; species Sphingomonas sp. FW306-1B-B10E. The sequence continues at coordinate 10,830 of NZ_JBYSXG010000013.1, read as the reverse complement.
CTCGCCCGCCTGCGCCATTACACCGGCACGCCGATCGAGCATGTCCAGCAGTACATCCTGTTCACCAACTATCACCGCTATGTCGACGAGTTCGTCCGCTGGGCGTGCAGCCAGTTGGGCGAAGGCAGCCGCTTCACCGGCGTGTCGGGCGCCGGCGGGATCGTCGTCGAGAGCGCCGACGACATGGACCGGCTGATCTCGGACAGCGCCTGGCGCCGCCACCAGATGCCGGCCTATCACCTGATGGCGCCGGGCCGGACCGGGATCACCCTGGTCAATATCGGCGTCGGCCCCTCCAACGCCAAGACGATCACCGACCATCTCGCGGTGCTCCGCCCCGAGGCGTGGCTGATGATCGGCCATTGCGGCGGGCTGCGGCCGAGCCAGCGGATCGGCGATTATGTCCTCGCCCATGCCTATCTGCGCGACGATCACATCATGGACGACGTGCTGCCGCCCGAGATCCCGATCCCGGCGATCGCCGAGGTCCAGCTGGCGCTGGCCCGCGCCGCCGAGACGGTGTCGGGCCAGTCGGGCGACGAACTCAAGCAGCGGCTGCGCACCGGCACGATCGTCACTACCGACGATCGCAATTGGGAGCTGCGCTATTCGGCGACGGCTTTGCGCTTCTCGCTAAGCCGCGCGGTCGGCGTCGACATGGAATCGGCCACGCTCGCCGCGCAGGGCTATCGCTTCCGCGTGCCCTACGGCACGCTGCTCTGCGTCTCGGACAAGCCGCTCCACGGCGAGCTCAAGCTCCCCGGCCAGGCCAACCGCTTCTACGAGCGCGCGATCAACGAGCATCTCCGCATCGGCATCGAGACGGTCGAGGAGCTGCGGCGGGAGGGCGCCAAGCTGCACAGCCGCAAGCTGCGTGCGTTCAACGAGCCGCCGTTCCGCTGAGACCGGAAGCGCGATCGTGCGTTGGGTCCTCGAAGGAGAGCCTCGATGACCGATCCCGAAAACCAGCCGCCGCTCGAAACCGAGGAAGGGGCGCAGGCGCACCAGCCCGACGGCACCGACTCCTCGGCCGAGTTCGAAGCGGGGATCGCCGACGAGAACACGATCCCCGATCAGATACCGGAGTGAGCCGCGTCAGCGGCTGAGCTGGAATTCCACGACGAGGCTGGCGTTGACGGTGACCTTGTCGACGCCGGCCTCGTGCTTGGGGGCGACGACCGCGACCAGCTCACCGATCAGCGCAAGCGCGCCGGCGGTCGGATCCTGCTTCTCGCTCACCTTGGTGACCACGCTGCGCTTCAATCCCAGCGTCGCAGCATAGGCATCAGCCTCGCCCTGCGCCTTCTTGATCGCCGCCGCTTTGGCGGCGCGGGTCGGCGCGACATAGTCGTTGAGCAACGGCAGCACGTCGTCATCGAGCTTGCCGCCATTCGCCTCGACCGGCGCGCGCGCCTTGTCGACCGCGGCGCGGTTCGGCGCGTCGAGCGCCAAGGTCTCGGTCGCGGTCGACTGCGGCGTCGCATCGCTATCCTCGTCGACCGTATCGAGGCTGAAGCTCGGCTTGGACTTGCCGCCGCCGAAGCTCGAGATCAGGTTGATGATCGAGCTCGACGTGCTGAGGTCGGGGGTCGCTTCGCGGATGTTGAGCGCCGCGAGCGCCTGCATCAGCTTGGCGCGGTTCGCGGCCAATACCGCGCCGGCAGCGGTCTCGTCCTTGCCCTTGGCCGTCAGCGTCACCGACAGCCGATAGCGGTCCGCGGGCACGCTGACCTGGCCGGTGGTGACGATCTCGACCGAAACGGGGCCGGTCGCGGTCTGCGCCTGTGCCGCCAGCGGCGCGCCGAGCAATGCGAGTGCGAATGCAGCTTTCAACATGATCGAATCTCCCCTTGTCGCCGCCGCCTTAGCCGAGCCCGGGCAGGTTAGTCGATCCGCGCTCCCGGACATTCCGGAACGGCCACCGCGCGGCGTTCGGCAAGGTCGAGGCGGAAGGCGCCGCGACGCGCGATGAAGCTGCCCGTCGCCTGCCCCGGGGATAGGCCAGATTCCTCGACGAGGACGCAAGTCGCAGGACCAAGGCGGCCAAACGCGATCTGCCGGTTCTCGATCGTCCCTAGTCGCGGTGCCTGTCGGGCCAATCCGCGATCAAGGTCGCTCTGGATGCGGTCCTCCAAGGTTTCCACCGGACCGAGCGTGAAGGCGTAGACCGCTGCGAACCGCGTCGTGCGTTGAACGAGCAGCACGGTGCCGGGGGCTTCCTGGGGCCAGAGCACATCGATATGCCGAGCAAACCGCATCAGCTCACGATCGCGCACCCCCGGCCCGCTGAGCCGCGCCACTGCGGCCGCGCGTTCGCTGTCGGGATCGGCGGCGGCTGCCCAGACCCCCCATTTTCCGTCAGGCGAACGCTCGCGCCCGCCGGCGAACGCCGAAATCCCGTCCGAAGCTGGAATCGCGGCGAGCGCCAGCGCGAGCAGCAGCCTCACCACCCCTGGGGCTGCCCCTTGTTCTGCTGGTCGAGCCACTTCTTGAGCGGCGCGAAATATTCCATCATCGGCTTGCCCGAGATTTCGCGGCTGCCGGTGAACGCCTGGAGCGCGTCGGGCCAGGGCTTCGACGCGCCCATCGCGAGCATCGTGTTGAGCCGGGTGCCGACTTCCTTGTTGCCGTAGAAGGAGCAGCGATGGAGCGGTCCCTTCCAGCCGGCCTGGTCGCACGCCGCCTTGAAGAACTGGAACTGAAGCAAGCGCGCGAGGAAGTAGCGGGTATAGGGCACGCTGCCGGCGACATGGTATTTGGCGCCAGCGTCGAACCTGGTCTCATCGCGCGCGACCGGCGGCTTCAGCCCCTGATATTGCAGGCGCAGCTTGTCCCAGCCCGCCTGGTACTCGGTCGGCTTGATCGCCCCCGAGAAGATCTGCCAGCGATATTTGTCGACGAGCAGCCCGAAGGGCAGGAACGCAACCTTGTCCATCGCCTGGCGGAGCAGCAGCCCGGTGTCCTTGTCGGCGCCTGGCACCGCGCTCTTGTCGAGCAGCCCGATCTGCACGAGATATTCGGGCGTGATCGAAAGCGCGACGAAATCGCCGATCGCTTCATGGAAGCCATCATTGGCGCCGTTGCGATAGAGCTGCGGCAGGTCGTTGTAGGCGCGCTGATAATAATTGTGGCCGAGTTCGTGATGGATCGTGACGAAGTCGTCCGAATTCACCTTGATGCACATCTTGATGCGCAGGTCGTCCTTCTCGTCGACGTCCCAGGCCGAGGCGTGGCAGAGCACTTCGCGATCGGCGGGCTTGAGGAACAACGAGTGCTGCCAGAAGCTGTCGGGCAGCGGCGCGAAGCCGAGCGAGGAATAGAAGCCCTCGCCGGTCTGGACCATCTTCTTCCAGTCATAGCCCTTGGCCTTGAGCAGCTCGCCGGTATCGTAGCCGACGTCGCCGGCGCCCGCGGGTGCGACCACGTCGTAGATGTTGCCCCATTCCTGCGCCCACATGTTGCCGAGCAGATCGGCGCGGATCGGCCCCGTCTTCGGCTGGACCGCGTCGCCGTACTTCTCGTTGAGCTTGCGGCGGACATAGGTGTGCAGCGCGACGTAGAGCGGCTTGACGTCGTTCCACAATTTGTCGGTCAGCTTGGCGAAGTCTTCCGGCGGCATGTCATAGGCCGAGCGCCACATCGTTCCCGTATCCGGAAAGCCGAGCTCGGTCGCGCCCTGGTTGGCGATGCCGACCATCTTGGCATAGTCGCCGCGCATCGGTGCGCCGACCTGGTCGTTCCAGCTGGTCCACATCTCCTGGAGCTCTTGCGGGTTGCGGCTCTCGCCCATCGCCGCCTCAATGTCGCTGCCGCTGATCGGCTTGCCGTTGAGCGCGCCCTTGCCCTTCCCGTACATCGAGCCGAGCCGGGTCGAGATGTCCGAGAGCTGCTGGGCGGCGCCCGGCGTGGTCGGCGCCGGCAGCGTGATCGCGCTGCGCAGCATGTCGAGCTGCCGCTTCTGCTCGGCGCTGAGCCCCGCGGCCTTCTGGAACTTCGCCGCGTCGAGCGCGTAGCGCACCGCCATCTCGGTGCCGCGCGCGCCATATTCGGCGGCGAGCGCATCGGTGTCGTCGGTGATGTAGGTCGCGTTGATCCAGGCGACACGTTGCGCGGTGAGGTTGAACTCGGTCACTTCCTTCTGGACGCGGTCGAGAAAGGCCTGCGCCTCGGCGGCGGTGGGCGCGGCCTGCGCGGTGGGGGCCGCGGTTTGCGAGACGGCGGGCGTGGCGAGCAATGCGGCGAGCGCGAGCATCGAAATGCCGGTACGGATCATGTGTCGGGAACCCTTGAGGATCTTTTGAATGGCATAACGATTGCGCGCGGGTCGGCGGGCGTCAAGCACAGACCATGTGGGTGAGATCGAAGGCGATGAAGAGCGCCTGCGCTACTCGTCACCCCGGCCTTGTGCCGGGGTCCACCGGGAGGCGAGGATGGAGCATGAGGCTCGAGCTCATCGCAGGAGGCGCAGTGGGCCCCCGCACAAGGCCGGGGTGACGGAGCAAGTGAATCAGTCCGTCAAAAACTGGACGATGGCATCGCCCAGCTCCGGCCGGGTGACCGCGCTCATGTGATTGCCCGGGATCTCGACAAACCGCCCGTCCGGCAGCAAGTCGGCGACTTCCTGCGCCGAGCCGTTGTCGAAATCCTCGGCGCCGGTGACGACCAAAGTCGGGACGTCGATCGCCGCAATCTCGGTTTCAGTCGTATCGACGAAGGTCTCGAGGATCAGCAGCAATGCCTCGGGATCGCCCTTGGTCGTCTTGAGGAACGCCTCGGTCAGCCATTCCGAGCTGCCGCGCTCGAAGCTGCCCAGATTGGTGAGCACCCGCCGGAAATAGGCGCCGCGTCCCTGCGTATGAGTGAGCCCCTGCAGTCCCATCCCGCACAGCACCGCCCGCCGCGGCGTCGCACCGTTCACCAGCATGCGCAGCGTCGTACGCCCGCCGAGCGAGTAGCCGCCGAGATCATAGTCCTCGAGCCCGAGATGTTCGATCAGGGCGAAGCCGTCGCGCATCAGCACGTCGTGCGGATAAGCGGCAGGATCGTGCGGCCGGTCGCTCTGCCCGTGCCCGCGCAGATCGGGCATGACCACGCGGAAGCCGCGCGCGGCGAGCTTGGCGGCGTGGCCATATTTGATCCAGTTGACCTCCGCGGTCGAGAAATAGCCGTGGATCAGCATCACCGGCCTGCCCTCTCCCATCTCGGTCCAGGCGAGCTCGACGCCGTCGAAGCTCTTGAAGCGGTGCGTCTCAGTCGGGAAGCTTGCCAACTTTATCCATCCAGCGTTGCACGAGGCTCGGGTTCTGTTCGGTCCGTGAGGCGGGCAAGTGGCTGGTGTCAAGCCAGTCGCGATGCCAGCTCTCGCAGCCCGAGTTCGAGACCGGCTTGAAGCCCGACGGGTCGTCGAAGCTGCCGATGGTCAGATCCATACGGTCGTGGCCATAGGCTTCGTAGGTCAGCGGTGTGCCGCAGCGGGCGCAGAAGCCGCGCTGCGCGATCGGCGAGGATTCGTAGCGGTCGGGCTCGGTCGCCCAGGCCACGTCGCTCTTATACAGGTTCTTGAACGCGATCGAGACGCCGCCGGTGGCGCGCTGGCACATGCGGCAATGGCAGAGATAGCCCTCGTCGTCGTGCACGCTCGCGCGGTAGCGAATCCGTCCGCACTGGCATCCGCCTGTCATCTCGCCCGCCATGATTGCATCTCCTGCATCCTGAGTTGTTGCATTGCACAAAAATCAACCGCGTCCTCAATTGCAATTGATAAGCCTGCTTATTATATGTGAGGTATGGCTGAAACCTTGGGCTTTCTGTTGAGCGATGTCTCGCGCCTGCTGCGCCGTCGATTCGACGAGCGCGCACGCGCGAGCGGCGCCAGCGTGGCCCAATGGCGGGTGCTCAAGATATTGGAGCGCCAGCCTGGACTAAACCAGGGACAGCTTGCCGAGTTGCTTGAGGTCGAGCCGATCACCTGCTGCCGCATGATCGATCGGATGGAGGAAGCCGGGTTCGTCGAGCGCCGCCGCGATCCGGCCGACCGCCGGGCGTGGCGGATCCACCTGACCGATGCCGCGAGCCCGGTGCTCGCCGATCTCCACATCCTGGCCGGCGAAATGATCGAAGATGCGCTGCACGGGCTGAACCCCGAAGCGCGGGACGCGCTGATCGCGAGCCTGCAGGCAATCCGTTCCAACCTGAACAACCTCCCCGAGCGCAAAGAGGCGGCCAATGGCTGACGCAGATCCCAAGATTCAGAAGCAGCCCGAAGAGGCGATCACGGTCGAACAGCCTGCCGCAACCGGTACGGCCGCGCCCGAGCCGGTCGAGGTCAGCAAGCCGCGCCGCAGCTGGCTGCGTCCGCTGCTGATGTTCGGCGTGCCGCTGCTGCTGGTCGCGGTGGTCGGCTATTTCTGGCTGAATTCGGGCCACAGCGTCTCGACCGACAATGCCTATGTCCAGCAGGATAAGGTCTCGGTGTCGAGCGATGTCGCCGGACGTATCGTCGCGGTCGGGGTCAAGGAGAACCAGCTGGTCAAGGCCGGCGACCTGCTATTCCGCATCGATCCCGAGCCCTATCGCATCGCGGTGTCGCAGGCGCAGGCGGCGATCGCCGCGGCGCAGGTCCAGCTCAATACCGACAAGGTCAGCTATCAGGGCACCGGCGCCGATATCGAGGCCGCGCGCTCCGCGGTGGCGCAGGCGCAGGAGACCTTCGGTCGCCAGGCGGCTCTGATGAAGCAAGGCTTCACCACCCGCGCCAGCTACGACGCCGCGCAGCATGCGCTCGAACAGGCCCGCGCGCAGCTCCAGAACGCCCAGTCCGACGCCGCCGAGGCGCGCGCCAAGATCGCCACCGGCGCCGCGGTGCCCGGTGAAAACCCGGCGATTGCGGCGGCTCGCGTCCAGCTCGCCAAGGCCCAGCTCGATCTCGCCCGCACCGAGGTGCGTGCGCCGATCGACGGCATCATCAGTCAGACCAAGAGCCTCCAGGTCGGTGCGCAGATGATCACCGGTCTGCCGGCGGTGACGATCGTGTCGAACAAGCCCGCCTGGATCGACGCCAACTTCAAGGAAACCGATCTCGACCGTATGCATGTCGGCCAATGCGCCCTGGTCAGCTTCGACGCCTATCCGCACCTCAAGCTCCGCGGCAAGGTCGAGTCGATCGGCGCCGGCACCGGCTCGGAATTCTCGGTGCTCCCGGCGCAGAACGCCAACGGCAATTGGGTCAAGGTCACCCAGCGCGTGCCGGTGCGCATCGCGATCGACGGCAAGAGCCCGCGCGAGATGATCGCCGGCCTGTCGGCCGACGTCGAGGTCAAGTTCGACGGACCCTGCGAGTAACATGGCGACGGCAGCCTCCGGCGGCGCCGGCAAGGCGCCGGCCGCCGCGCCCTCGGTCGCACCGGCCGGGGGCGCGGCGCTTCCCGTGAAGTATAAGGGCCTGCTCACGCTCGGCGTCATGATGGCGACGATCATGCAGATCCTCGACACCACGATCGCCAACGTGGCGATCCCGCACATGCAGGCGACGCTCGGCGCCACCCGCGATACGATCAACTGGGTGCTGACCAGCTATATCGTCGCCTCGGCGATCGCGATCCCGATCACCGGCTGGCTCTCCGACCGGATCGGCTCGCGCAACCTGTTCCTCATCTCGACGGTGGGCTTCGTCATCGCCTCGGCGATGTGCGGCGCTGCGCAGACGCTTGAGGAGATGGTCGCCTTCCGCATCCTCCAGGGAATCACCGCGGCGTTCCTCAACCCGCTCAGCCAGACCGTCATGCTCGACATCAACAAGCCGGCCGACCAGCCCAAGGCGATGTCGATCTGGGGCATGGGCATCATGGTCGGGCCGATCATGGGACCGCTGATCGGGGGTTATCTCACCGACAATTTCAATTGGCGCTGGGTGTTCTACGTCAACCTGCCCGTGGGCGTGGTCTGCATCGCGCTCCTTTGGTGGCTGCTGCCGTCGCGCCCGATCCGCAAGCGCGGCTTCGACGCGCTCGGGTTCTCGTTGCTCGCGATCGGGATTGCCGCGCTGCAGCTGATGCTCGACCGCGGCCAGGACCAGGACTGGTTCTCCTCGACCGAGATCTGGGTCGAGATGCTGGTGGCGATCATCGCCTTGTGGATGTTCGTCGTCCACCTCTTCACTGCGAAGAACCCGATGTTCGAGCGTCAGTTGTGGCGCTATCGCAACCTCGTCACCGGAATCTTCTTCATGCTGGTGATCGGCCTGGTGATGATGGCGACCATGGCGCTGCTGCCGCCGATGCTGCAGAATCTCTATGGCTATTCGGTATTCGACACCGGTGTGCTTCTGATGCCGCGCGGCGTCGGCGTGGTGTTCACGATGTTCGTCGGCGCGCAGCTGATCCAGCGCGGCTGGCTCGATCCGCGCTGGTCGGTGGGCATCGGCCTCGCCATTGCCGCCTTCTCGCTTTGGGAAATGTCGAGCTGGACGCTGATGATGGGCAGCACGCCGTTCATCATCTCGGGCTTCGTCCAGGGCTTGGGCTTGGGCCTTGTGTTCATGCCGCTCAATGGACTCGCCTTTGCCGGGCTGCCGCCGCACTTCCGCACCGAGGGGTCGAGCCTGCTCAATCTGACGCGTAACATCGGCGCGTCGGTCGGCATCTCCGCGGTCAGTGCGATCCTCGCGCAGAACATCCAGCGTAGCCACCAATATCTCGGCGAGCACGTCACCGAGAACACGATGAATGGCGTCGGCGCGATCGCGCGACAGCTGGGGGCATCGGGGGCAATGGTCACCGGGATGATCGATGCAGAGGTCAACCGCCAGGCCGGCATGATCGCTTATCTCAACGATTTCTGGCTGATGGCGATCGTTACTGCCATCAGTGTGCCACTTGTCGTACTGCTTCAGAAGCCCAAGGCGAAAATGGAGAACGACCCTTCCGCGGCGGGGCACTGAGCCAAGCCGCGGATTAGCCTCTATAAAGAAAGCAAACCCCTCGCCTTTCCGGCGCGTGCTTTCCCCCGAGGCCCCATGCTCGCCAAGTTCAATGCTCTCCCGCTCGCCACCAAGACGACGGTACTCACCATCGCCGCCTTGCTCGTGCTGGCCCTCACCGTGTTCGTCATCGCCGATCGCTCGATCACGGCCGATGCCGAACGCCAGGCCGCCGAGCGCCAGGAGACCAACATGCGCGTGGCATGGGACGTGCTGCGCCGCGACGGCGCCCAGTTCCGTGCCGATGGCGACGACCTCTATGTCGGCGACAAGAAGCTCAACGACTGGACCCAGCCGGTCGACCTCGTGAAGACGCTCGTCGGCGGCACGGCGACGGTCTTCCGCGGCGACAAGCGCATCACCACCAACGTCACCAAGCCCGACGGCAGCCGCGCGGTCGGCACCACGCTCGCCGCCGGCGCCGCGCATGACGCCGTGCTCGGCCAGGGCAAGCCCTTCCGCGGCGATGCCGACATTCTCGGCCGTGCCTTCTTCACAGCCTATGATCCGATCAAGGACAAAGACGGCAACGTCATCGGCGTGCTCTATGTCGGTATCCCCAAGGACGAGGCGCTCGCCGCGGTCTCGTCGCTGCGCTGGTCGATGGCGATCGGCGTGTTGTTCGCGACGCTGGTAATCGCCGCGGCAATCTTCGCGCTCAGCCGGGCGATGTTCCGTCCGCTCGGCACGATGAATGCGGCGATGCAGGACCTCGCCAAAGGCTCGACCACCACCGAGATTCCCGGCCGCGACCGCCGCGACGAAATCGGCCGCATGGCCAATGCGCTGGTCAGCTTCCGCGACGCCGCGGTCGCGCGCCAGCAGATCGAAGCGAGCAGCCGCGCTGCCGATGCCGAGCGCCAGACCGCGATGACGGTGCTCAACGAATCGCTCCGCCGGGTATCCGAGGGCGATCTCGGCGCGACGCTCGATGCGCGCTTCCCGGCCAGCTATGCCGAGCTGCGCACCAATTTCAACGACGCGCTGGGTGCGCTTTCGACCCTGGTCGGCACCGTGCTCGAGAGCACCGACACGATCCGCAGCGGTGCGACCGAGATTGCCACCGCGTCCGAGGACCTGGCGCGCCGCACCGAGAGCAATGCCGCCAGCCTCGAAGAGACCGCTGCCGCGGTTACCCAGATGAACGATCGCGTCGGCGAAACCGCGTCGGCTGCGACGCGCACCGTCGAACGTGCCGATGGCGCTATCACCATCGTCTCGGGTGGCCGTGCCGTTGCCGACGATGCGGTGCAGGCGATGAGCCGGGTTGCCGAGGGCGCCAAGGGCATCGACAGCGTGATCGAGGGCCTCGACAAGATCGCCTTCCAGACCCGCGTTCTCGCGATGAACGCGGCCGTTGAGGCTGGGCGCGCCGGCGAGGCCGGGCGTGGCTTCGCGGTCGTCGCCGACCTGGTGTCCGCGCTCGCAATGCGCTCGGAAGAGGAAGCCGCCCGCGCCCGCGACCAACTCACCGCTACGCAGACGGACATCGTCTCGGCCGTCGATGCGGTTGAGAAGGTCGACGCGGCGCTTTCCGGAATCGTCGACACCGTCGGCGAGGTCCACGGCCTGGTCGCGCGGATCGCCACCGACAATTCGGCGCAGTCCTCCGCGATCGGCGAGATCAGCACCGCGATCGGCGCGATGGACCGCTCGACCCAGCAGAACGCAGCCATGGTCGAGGAAACCTCGGCCGCCGCGCGCAACCTCTCCGAGCAGGTCGATCGCCTCGCCCAGCAGGCGCGCACCTTCCGCGTCCAGGAAACCCGCAGCATCCGCCGCGACGTCTTCGAAGTCGCTGGTCCGACGACGGCGCAGTAATTCTCCCCTCCCTGCAAGGGAGGGGTCGGGGG